>CALZLQ010000076.1 GCA_945788385.1 uncultured Prevotellaceae bacterium | reverse complement strand
TCAAAGTCTCCGAGCTTGACTGTTTCGCCCTCGACAGCGGCAAGGTCTATCACCTCGGTATTGGGGGTGAACGCCAAGGCTGCGGTCTTCACCTCCTGCTGGGTATTCTGCTCGGGAAGTACCCAATCGCTGGTGTAGTCACCGTTGCAGGAACTGAGTCCTGCAACGAGTGTGAGTGTGAATATTATCTTCTTGTACATGATTTTTTGTTTTTTTTTGAGGGTAATCTATATATGTTATAGTAACCTAAAGGATTTATTCGACCGTAGCGTGTGGCTTGTCGCCTGCGGTCTTTGTGTTTTCCAGATAGAGACGGATAGTGGTACCTACGACTGTGATATTGTCACCATTTGGAGTAAGCTCGCTGAGGTTTGTACCACCAGCGGCTCCGTAGTTGAGATCCCAGTTGCCGTTGCTGGTAAACTTCCAGCCGTCTTCTGTTACTGACGCATTTCTGATGATGAGACAATGTTCGTCAGTGTCGTAGGAAAGTACCTGTGTGTCATCATTTGGATCCCATTCGTTGAATTTGCCTACGAGACGCCATGTGTATGGCTCTGCTGTGATAGCTCCCTTGTCATAGTTGACGTAGAGTTTGTACATACCAGCCTGACCTGTAAAGCCTATGTTGCCTGTGCCGTCGTTGATGACGATGTCACTTGAACAGAGCTCCTGCTTGAAGTGGCTGCAGTTCCACTCTCCATCGGTCCAGTTGTCGGCTGCGGTGAACTTGAACTCTCCGTCCATATAAGCCCAGCCTACGAGAGCTTCGGCGTCGCTGTCCCATGTAAGTATCGGTGCGAAGCTGTGATTCCAGCCATTGGCATTGCCTGGCATATATATCGGATCTGGCGACGGGGCTTCGTAGGGCAGTTGCCAGTATGGCTTGACATTGAGAGTGATGGTATTTGACTCTGTACTGCAGAGAAGATTGCCTCCTCCGTCGATGATGCGTGAGAGCACCTTGACCGTAATCTGCAAGGGGGCGATGTCCTGCCCTTCGTTCCAGACTTCGGTGCTTGCCGGACTGAGCTGGTTCCAGCGGTTCAGACACATGTTGATGGTCTTGGCAAGAACGTTGGTCTTGGTTGTGCCGTAGACCTCGTCTGCTACAACGTAGTCAAAAGCCTCACCTGAATACACGCCTGTCTTCATGTCGAGCTTTTCTGGCTCATAAGCTTGGGTGAAAGTTCCGCTTGGCGAAATCATCACCTTGTAGCTCGAACCGGCTCCTGCGTTGAAGCCTATGTACGCTCCGTTGCTGGTGTATTTGGGCTGATTCCATGTGAGTGTGATGCCATAGTCAGTGTCAGCGTTGTTGAGGTCTATGATTGAATTGGCATACTCGGGCTGGAAGAGTTTAAATGTGCCTGCCGCTGGCTCGATGAGGGTCGGGTTGCTGTCGCGGTCGTCCGTACAGGATGAGAACAGTCCAACAAGCCCTATGGCCAGTGTCATATATCTGAAAATATTTTTGTTTTTCATCGTTGTATTTTTTGTTGTGGTTTACTTGTCATACCCCTCGTTCTTGCCTAAGTTGGGGTTGGCCATAAGTTCGCTTGTTGGAATTGGATATACGTTGCGGTACGACTCGAAATTGGTGCCTGGTGTGGTCCCGTTTTTGCCGTCCCATACGTATGTGGCCTGATTTCCTCCGTACTGGCCGAAACGTATCAGGTCTGTGCGACGGTATCCTTCGCAATAGAACTCGCGTGAACGCTCGTCCAAAACATTGTCGAGGGTGTAGGTCTGAGGCTTGGCGGCATGGGCACGGTCACGTATGGCATCCATGTATGTCTTGGCTTTGCCCGTGCACGCCCCTGTGAGACGCAGTTCGGCTTCGGCATAATTGAGATAGGCTTCTGCGGCGCGCAGCAGGAAGAAATCGGTATCGACGCAATACGTATCGGCTGTCTTGCCACCGTCGCTACGACGATTTGTCCACTTTACGGTAGCGAAGCCCTGTTCGAACTTCTTGTTGTCACCTATGGAGACATACTGTCCCTTACCCCAGAAGAGGGCACGGTCATCACCTGCCACGGCACGAATCTCCTTGGCCGTAAGTCCTTCCCAAGCCTCAGGGTTGGAGGTAAACTTCTCCAGAAGCTGACGACGTACTCTCATACCAGACCAGTCTACACCCGTTGTTCCTGCGCTGAGGTCGCACACGGTGCGCATCTCGGTGTTCCAATGTGCTGCTACGAAGAAGAGCGAACCGCCCCAACCCTGTGTGGTGAGTCCGTCCTGAAGCAATGGGAGGACAGCCTCTTTTGAAGCGCCGTTCTCTCCGTTGTCTGCCATGAACAGCTTGTCGTATGCGGTATAATGACAGGGAGTACCCTCGACCATGACATCATTGTCTGTGGTATAGAGAGTGTAGCCTGCTCCGATGACTTTGTCAGAGAGTACCTTGACAGAATCGAGCAGACCGTTCGTCTTGCCTGTGGCATCGTCCCAGTTACCCTTCCAGACATTGGCATTCAGGTAGAGACGGCTTAGCATCATCCATGCTGCTGCTTTGTCGACACGGCCATACATGGGGTCAGATGATGTTTTTGGTTTTGCCTCAGCAAGGTCAGCCTCAAGTGAGCGCAATTCGCCCACGAGCCAGTTGTACATAAACTGTTGATCCTTGCAAGGTGCTGCATCTGACGAAATCTTGGTCAGGAACGGTACCCTGCCAAACTCGTTGGCGAGAACATAGTAGTTGAAGACGCGAATCCAGCGCACCTCAGCCTCTTTCTGTGCCCCGAGGGCAAGGCATTCTTCGGTCTCAAGATAGTGGTTGCAGTATGTAATGTTTGACATCAGGCGGTAGAAGAGGAAGCGTAGCATCTGATCCTCGGCTGAACTCTGATTATAACCTGCGTTGACCAGACCGCCATCAGTCCACCAACAGATGGCCTCGTCTGTACTGAGACACTCGCAGTTGTAGAGATTACGCAGGAGCGTGCTCTTACCTGCATCATCGATTTCAAAATCTGCTGTGCCGTCGTTGCCCTCCATGATGAGCGATGCATAGCATTTTGTAAACATCTTGTTGGCATCAAGCTCGACCACATCCGGGTCGATGATTTCGCTGTCCAAATCCGCCATACATGATGTCATTGTGCCGGCTGCAATGACTCCGGCAGCAAAGATTGACAAATATTTATTGAATTTCATCGTTTTTCTGGGATTAGAAGTTGAGATTCAGATTTACCATATATGTACGTGGGCGTGGGTAGAGGCTGCTCTCGGCTCCGCTGGTCTGCTCAGGATCCAAGCCCTTGTACTTTGTGATGTAGAACGCGTTGCTCACGCTAAAGGCAAGACGTCCGCTCAGGCCCTGATACTTCTTGGCCTTGAAGAGATCCTTGAAACTATAGCCCAACGTGATGTTGTCACACTTGACGTATGAAGCATTTTGCACGAAATAGTCAGAAGCTCCATAGATGTAAGAAGACCACCCCATGTCGGCAAGTTCGGGAGTGATGTTCTCAAGCCACCCCTCGCCCTTCTGCACGTAAGCCTGACTGACATTGACCTTGCCGGACTCAATCTCATTGTAGACATAGCCTCCAAATGAGCCACGGAAGTTCATGCCAAAATCCCAGTTCTTGTATTGCAGACGTGTGCTGAGTCCTGCAGTCCAGGGGGCTGTGGTACTCTTGTAGAAATAGCGGTCGCTGGCAGTGATTTCTCCATCACCGTTGCGGTCAACATAGACTCCCTGCAGAGGCTTGCCATTCTCATCGTATACCTGCTGATAGACAAAGAAGCTGTTCATAGGCAGACCTACCTTATGCATGGAGATGGGCTCGTCTGCATGCCATACACCACCGTCGATTACGTCCTTGCCTCCGTAAAGCTCGTCGATACAGTTATGATTGTAGCCAAAGTTGCCGCTAATCTCCCAATACCAGTCCTTAGACACGATGGGGCGGGCCATGAAGCTGAACTCCACACCCTTGTTGGTCATTGCGCCTACATTGGAATATACGCGGTTGTTGAAGTTTGAGCCCGTTGGGACGCTATTGTAGTTAAAGAGATCAGAAGTCTTGCGGATATAGGCATCTGCACTCAGAGTGAAACGCTGCTCAAGGAATCCGAGGTCGAAGCCGACATTGTATGTAGTGGTAGTCTCCCAACGGAGGTCAGAATTGTAGGCCTCAGGCTTTGTAAGCCAACCGTTGCTCGCACCTCCTATAGGATAGAGGTAAGAATTGTTGTTGTTGTTCGTGTAAGTTGGAGCATAGTAATGATAGATACCAGGGAAGTCCTGCTGACCTGTCTTACCCCAGCTCAGGCGTAGCTTCATCTCGCTCAGACACTTGACATTCTTGAGGAAAGACTCGTCATTGATACGCCATGCGAATGCTGCACTTGGGAATATACCCCATTGGTTTCCCTTGGCGAAACGACTGCTTCCATCAGCACGAACCGATGCTGTAAAGAGGTAGCGGTTGAGCAGCGAATAGTTGGCACGACCATACCATGACACCATGTAGAGCTGGTTACCCCAAGGCTTTCCGTCCTCAGGATAGCCGAAAACATCACGAAGATTGTCGCCTCCTGCTACATAGTTTCTGTCACCCTCAGGATAGAAGCCCCAATACTTCTCGGCTCCTTCATAGCGGAACTTGCTCCACTCATAACCTGCCACTACATCGAGATGATGGTTCTTGTTGAAATCCTTGTTGTAATTGGCAAAAGCAGAGAGCTGCATATTGGTCTTGTCTTCCTGGCTCCAGCCGTAGCTGCCATAATAGTAGCCTGACATGCTGTAAGGGCTTTGGGCTGTATTCTCAGTACCACGAGTAGCCTCGCCAGCAAGATTGAGATGAAGGGAGAGGTCTTCCAGACCATGTACCTTGTAAGTAATGTCAGCATTGCCGAGGAACACCCACGCATCTTTGCGCAAATTGTAGTTGTTGACAAGCTCTACAGGGTTTTTCGGACCGTTCTGGTGAGTATAGCCCCAAAGCGGATTGTTATACTCGGCGGCCTGCACCCATTGGAAATACCCACCATAGTTCTTGAAACGAGGGTCACTCTCGTCCTTAATAGGCTGTGTGGGATCCATTGTCGTAGCAGCACCGATAGCCTCACCATTGCCAGGATTGCTGAGAGAGTTTGAGAACTTGCCGTTCATATTGATACTCAAATGATCATTGAGGAACGTCGGGGTAAGGCTCACGCTGGCCGTAGTACGGCTGAAACTGCTGTTGAGCAGAATACCCTGCTGACCAGTATAGCCAAGGCTGATGCGGTATGGCATAGAGAAAACCTTCTTGTCCTTAGCCTGAATACCGCCCTGCAGAGTGACATTGTGGTCATGGCTCACAGCAGTACGGTAAATCTCGTTCTGCCAGTCGGTATCGTATGTGCCTGCAGACTCAATGGGATTGCCCTCAGCATCGTGCTGACGCCAACCCAGGAGACGCCAGGCCTTGCTGTCCTTGCCATAGTAGTCCTCGACAAATTTGACATACTGCTCGGCATTCATCATGTCCAAAGTCTTCATCTTGGTAGCGACAGACACCGAACCGTTGTAGCTGACCTTGACACCTTGTCCTACCTTACCCTTCTTGGTAGTGATGAGAATGACACCATTGCTGCCTCGGCTACCATAGATAGCCGTTGCACTCGCGTCCTTGAGAATCGTGAACGACTCTATGTCGTTAGGATTGACCAACGAAAGGGGATTGGACATACCCTTGTTGGCATTGTTGTCCATGATCATACCATCAATGACGACGAG
>CALZLQ010000075.1 GCA_945788385.1 uncultured Prevotellaceae bacterium | reverse complement strand
TTGATCTTGCAGACTGCTGACTTAGCTGCCTCGCGGAGCTGTTCCTCGGGGATACCGATGGCGTTAGGAAGCTTGCCGCCGTACTTGTTGATGGTAGCGACTTCGTCCTGTGGCACTGATGATGAGCCGTGGAGCACGATGGGGAAGCCTGGGAGTTTCTTCTCGATGGCGTGGAGGATGTTAAATGCCAATGGTGGGGGTACGAGCAGACCTGTCTTTGGGTCTACGGTGCATTGCTCGGGAGTGAACTTGTATGCGCCGTGTGAGGTACCAATTGAGATGGCGAGTGAGTCGCAACCTGTACGTGTTGAGAACTCGATTACTTCCTCTGGCTGTGTGTAGTGTGACTCAGCTGCTGACACCTCGTCTTCTACGCCAGCGAGCACGCCGAGCTCTGCCTCGACTGTAACGTCATACTGGTGTGCGTAGTCTACGACTTTCTTGGCGAGAGCGATGTTCTCTTCGAATGGGAGGTGGCTACCGTCGATCATGACTGATGAGAAGCCGTTGTCGATGCACTCCTTACAGATCTCGAAGGTGTCGCCGTGGTCGAGGTGGAGTACGATTTGTGGGTTCTCGCAGCCGAGCTCCTTGGCGTACTCTACTGCGCCTTTGGCGAGGTTGCGCAGGATGGTGCCGTTGGCGTAGGCGCGTGCGCCTTTTGAGACTTGCATGATGACGGGAGACTTTGTCTCTACGGCTGCCTGTACGATGGCTTGCATCTGCTCCATTGTGTTGAAGTTGAATGCTGGGATGGCGTAGCCTCCTGCTACTGCCTTGGCGAACATCTCACGGGTGTTGACCAGACCTAATTCTTTGTAACTTGTCATTTTGTTTTTAATGTTTTTTGGGGTTAATAATATTGTCGTTTTATTTTTTTGTTTTCTGTCTTGTGTTTGTATGTGGCGGTATGTGTCTTTTTTTTACTGGGCTTTGACGAGGTAGACTACGGTGGGGAGGTGGTCACTGTATCCGTCGAGCCATACTCCTGCGGCGTGGGTGCGCTTGGGGGTGCCTTTGTATTTGCCTTGGCTTTGCAGCATCCAGTCGCGCTTGAAGATGTGGTAGGAGTGGAGGGTGAGGTGGGTGTAGGTCTTTTGTCCGTATTCCTGTATGAGGCGTTGGTTCATGACGATTTGGTCGAAGAGGTTCCAGGCTCCCTGGTATGCGAGGGTGCCTTGCCCTTTGCTGCGGAGGACGTCCCACCAGGGGTTGTAGAAGTCGCCTTGACGCATGTCTTTGATGCGGCGCTTGGCTCCGAGTCTGAGGGCCATGGATTTGTTGTCGGGATCGTCGTTCATGTCGCCCATGACGATGATGTGTTGCTGGGGGTCGGCGGCGGCGATGGAGTCGGTCATGGCGCGGACTTGCTTGCCTCCGTATTCGCGGAAGATGCTCTCGGCGGCGCGGCTGGGCCAGTGGCAGACGATGATGGTGAGGGGGTCGCCGGCGAGGGTGCCCTGGACGCAGAGGAAGGGGCGTGTCTTGCGGGTGGTGTCGCCGTTTTCGTAGATGTATTGCTTGTGGAAGTAGTTGCTGACGTGGAAGGCGCGTTCGTTGTAGATGAGGGCGCAGTCCACGCCGCGTTTGTCGGGACCTTCGAGGTGTATGTAGCGGAAGCCGCGTTTGCGCATCTCGGGCTGCATCATGAGGTCGTCGAGAGCTTTGTGGTTTTCGACTTCGCTGACGCCGATGATGCTGGCGCCCATGGGGGTCTTGTCGGTGCCTATCTGGCTGAGGACTCTGGCCATGTTGCGGAGCTTGTGTTCGTATTTGGTCTTGTCCCAGTGGTAACTGCCGTTGGGGAGAAAGTCCCAGTCGTTTTTCTGGTCGTCGTGGCAGGTGTCGAAGAGGTTTTCGAGGTTGTAGAAGGCTACGGCGTGCAGCTGGAGCTTGCGTTCTTGGGAGCGCAGGGGAGTGGCGATGATTGCGATGAGGATGAGCAGTGTGAGTATGCTGTGTATTGTCTTCATTGTCGGCTTGCGTGGTTTTATGTCTTGCAAAGATAGTTTTTTTTTGTGATATTTGGTGTTTTTTCTTGGAAAAATAGAGTTAAATGTTTGTCGTAATGGTTTTGTAATAGTTAATTTCTTTTTATAACAACAAAAATTTCTTATCTTTGTGTCTGTATAATCTCAATTTATTCTATTCAAGTGATGAAAAAGGTGCTTTTGATTTCGTGTCTGTCTGTCTTGTCGTGCTCTGTGGGCTTGGCTCAGTCTGAGGGGGAGGCTGTGGCTGCGGACAGTCTGGGCATGGCTGAGTCTGCCGAGTTCACGTTTAATGAGTCGCAGCTTGGTGATAATGATGACATGACGACTGAGGTGATTCAGGTGGGGTCGGCTAACAATGTTTATGTGAGTCAGATTGGCTACACTTGGGGGGGTGCGATGCGTTTCCGTTATCGTGCGTTGGACAACAGGTATAATGATGTGCACATGAATGGCGTGTCGGTGAATACGGCTGAGAACGGGCGTTTCAACTTTTCTACGATTGGGGGTATGAACGATGCTATGCGTGGCAAGGACAATGCGAATCCTTTTGAGGACAATGCTTATTCGTATGGCAATATCGGCGGGTCTGCCAACTATGACTTGCGTGCGGGCTCGATGGCGTCGGGGCATAAGCTGACGTTGTCGGGGGCTAACCGTAACTATACGCTGCGTGCAATGTATTCGTATGGCAGCGGTTACAATAAGGATGGCTGGGCTTTCTTTGGCACGGTGGGGTATCGCTGGGCCAATATGGAGACGGCTTATGTGGAGGGTACGTTTTATAACAGTGCGTCGTATTTCCTGGCGGCTGAGAAGAAGTGGGGGGAGGAGCGTCGACTGAGTTTTGCCACTTGGGGCAGCCCTACGGAGCGTGCCACGCAGGGGTCTACGGTGGACGAGGCGCGATGGCTTACGAACAACTGGCAGTACAATCCTTCGTGGGGTTATCAGAATGGTAGGAAGCGCAGTGCCCGCGTGGTGAACAATTTTGAGCCGAGTGCGCTGGTGTCGCTGGAATGGAGGTTCAGCGATGCTGTGAAGCTTAACGTGGGGGCTTTCTTCAAGTATGCGATGTACAGCTCGTCGGCGTTGAAGTATAATGATGCTCAGAATCCTGCTCCTGATTATTGGAAGAATTTGCCGAGTGCGAAGTATAATCCTTGGCCTGAGGGGCATCCTCAGAACAATGAGTATTCTCTGGCTGAGTACAACAATACGGTGGCGATGTGGCAGGCTGGTATCAACACTCAGATCAACTGGGATGAGCTTTATGCGAAGAACCGCGGCAGGAACGTAGCTGGCGAGGACGCATCCTACTTCATGGCGCGCAGACATAATGACCACCTCGTGACCAACCTTGCTGCGAGTCTTGACATCAACCTCAAGAGAGGGCACAAACTCTATGCCGGCTTGCAGCTGGGGCGCGATCAGGCCATGCACTACCAGACCATAAGCGACATGATGGGAGCCTGGTATCTGCATAATGTCAACAGCTATGCGCTCGGCAAGTATACCGTTGATAGTGATGTATATCAGTATGACCTCAACAATCCCAACGCTGCGCTTCGTGAGGGTGACCGCTATGGCTATGACTATAATATCTACACGCAGAATGCCAAGCTTTGGGCTACCTACGTGATGGACAAGGGCATCACGCACTCTTTCATCTCGGCCAACATCAACGGCACGAGCATGTGGCGTAAGGGCTTCATGCGCAACGGCATATACAAGGACAATTCCTACGGCAAGAGCCATACTGCCGACTTCCTCAACGGTGGTGTCAAAGTTGGTACTACTCTCAACCTCGGACACGGCAACACGCTGAGTGTGAACGCAGGCTTTGAGCGTATTGCTCCTATGGCTTACCATGCTTTCCAGGCTCCGGAACTCAACAACAATTTTGCCAACGACCTGCAGTCGGAGAAGCACGTATGTGCCGACCTCGGATATTCGCTGAAGAACAAGTGGGTGCAGCTCAATGTCAACGGATATTTCTATCACCTGTATGACATCACGGAGTTCTCCCAGTTCTACGATGATGACAAGAACTCGTTTACCTACAATACGCTCTCTGACGTGAAGAAGTTGTATTACGGTGCAGAACTTGGAGTCAAGGTCAATATCACCAACGAGTTTAATGTCGTGGCCCTGGGTACTTACAGCGAAGCCAAATATACCAACAACGCGACATACACATATACACGCTCTATCCCTGCCGTAGTCGAGGATCATCTCTACAGCAACCCCACTACTTGCTACAGCAAGGGTATGCACGAGGGCGGCACCCCTCTGGCGGCAGCAAGTCTTGCCCTGAACTATCGTCTCAGAGGTTGGTATCTCAGCCTCATCGGCAATTACTACGACCGCATCTATCTGTCCTTCGCCCCCAATATCCGTACGGAGGCACTCCTCGGTACAGCAGAAGATCCTACTACGGGACAGACGACCTATGTTATCCCCGATCAGGCTAAGGGAAATGGCGGATTCATGCTCGATGCAAGCATCGGACGCCAGTTCCGTCTGAAGGGCAGCAAGACCCTGTCGGTCAATATCAACCTCTGCAACCTTACCAACCGCCAGAACATCACCACGGGCGGCTTCGAGCAGAGCCGCACCAACAGGCCTGTGCTCAGCAACGGTTCTGCCTATGGCAATCCCCGTATTTACGACTTTAGCAAGAACCCTCGCAAATACTATGCTCAGGGCTTCAACTTCATGATCAATGCTAATCTTCGATTCTAAACCGCCATATTTACAACTATGAAACATAAATTTATTTCGATAGCTCTGCTCTTCTCTCTTGGGCTTGCATCTTGTCAGGATGGTGATTGGAACAAGGAGATTGACACATCGTACACCATCGGCAACGATACCATTACGGAGCACAACGTGGTCTCAATCAAGGACCTCAAGAAGACCTACGAGAAGGCTATTCTCGGCCAGGGGCTCAAGTATTCAAACAATAGTGTGCAACTCGTCGAGGACGAAATCCAGATCAAGGGTGTCGTCATAACCAACGATGAGGGAGGCAACCTCAGCCAGTGTATCATCGTCAACGACAAGAGCGGAGAGAATATTCAGATCAGCATCGCTGACAATGATATCATGACATATCTACCCGTGGGACAGGAGATACTCGTCAACCTCAGAGGACTGTATATCGGTGGATATAGCGAGACTCCGCAGATAGGCTATCCCAACGAGAAGTATTCGAGTACGGTGTATCGTATGTCGTTCATGAGCCGCTACACGTGGTACCAGCATTTCAAGGCTGTCGGACGCCCCGACGTCACTCGCGTGCCCGATGCGGTAGAGCTGACTGATGCCATGTATGACGAGACGCTCAACGTCTCTCGTCTGGTCTACGTAGACGGACATTTTGCCAGCAATGACGGCAACACCAAGATTGCAGACCCCAACAAGGTGGAGAACAAAGATACGGGCAATGGAGTAAATGAGACTTTCGTCGCGGACAAGTGCAGCACGAGCATCATAGTGCGTACAAGCACTTATGCAGACTTTGCCGCCGAGCTTATCCCCGCGACCGACGTACGTTTGTTTGGCATCATGACGCGCGACTCCTACAAGAAAAGATTCCAAATCCAACTGCGCAATGCTGACGATATTCGCATCTTCTGCCCTGGTTGCAACGAGTACATCGGCAGCACCAAGTGGACGAGAAACGACAATGGCAACTACGTCTGCGATAAGTGTCACTCCGTTGTTGCGAAATCATAACTCAATAATCTAAAAAACAAGAAGTATTATGTATAAGATTTTCAAAACTATTGCATTTGTTCT
>CALZLQ010000074.1 GCA_945788385.1 uncultured Prevotellaceae bacterium | reverse complement strand
CTGCAACTGCAGATACTCGCAGACATCCTTTGACACCTCATACTCGCCCGGCACGCAGAGTGCATGGTATGGACGCACTACTCGGAAGAGGCTCGGGTCGAGGTCATTCTGCTGAATCTCCACATCAACATACGTACTTCCAGCTATGAACAGGTCGCACATCTGACCCTTGCCCAATGAGGTCCAAGGAGCCGGATAGCTGACCGTGAACTCAATCTTGGCGTAAGCATAAGATGAGTTGAGAGTATCGAGAGAGAGTGTAATCTTCTTCTCGTTGTCATAGCCAATGGCTTCCTGATTAGCCTTGACATTTATGTAAGCCGTATCCTTGCCCTCCTCAAATGTCACAGAAGAGGGTACCTCGAAATAGACCACAGAACCATCTTCGTTGGCAAGGTCGCCAGAGGAATAGAGAGGAAGGGTGATAGACTCCTTTGACTCGGAATTGGTGCGAGTCATGCAAATATCAAACTCGGTGTCGCCATTCTGCAGCTTAATCTCGGTCTCAGTATCGAGAGGGAAAGATACAGAGGTCTGACCTGCATCAGAGGCAGGAATATATTCGTAGTCATTTTTGTCGCAGGAAGCAATGCTTAGGATTGCCAACAATGACAAGAGACCGTATTTAAACTTTTTCATTTTGTATGTTGTAATTATGTTGATGTAATAAATTACTCTGACCAAGGATTATATCTGTCGCTTGGGTCTGGGTTGTTGAAGCCTATTACGCCCTCGTTGTTGTCGCTCTCAGAGCCTACCATCACGTAGTTCATCCATGCCGGGCGGCCATTGGTATTGAAGCAAGCCAAGGGGTCTGTACA
This sequence comes from uncultured Prevotellaceae bacterium, assembly GCA_945788385.1. Taxonomy (GTDB): domain Bacteria; phylum Bacteroidota; class Bacteroidia; order Bacteroidales; family Bacteroidaceae; genus Physcousia. Next base: position 5,029 of record CALZLQ010000074.1, on the reverse strand, counting down.
AGTGGTACCCTTGTAGCCGCGTGTCACAGAGAGGTTCAGACGCTTGATGTCGAAGTATGTCTGGCCCTCACCCCAGAGCTCAATGCGCTTCTGGAGGATAATCTCGTTGATAAGATCATCGCCCGTGAGACTTGTAGTATAAGAAGCGTCGCGAGTCTTCATAATCTCGGTAAGGGTGGCTATGGCATTACCGCCAGTCCTTGCCTCAGCCTCGGCCTTGATGAAATACATCTCCTCCACACGCATGTAAGGTACTGCCGAACAAGCACCGATATTTGACTTCTCGGCATCGCCCTTGGCAGGACGGAACTTGAGAGAGGCGTATGCCATTGGCTTGCTCAGGCCCTCGATGAATACGTTTGGTGTAGCAGCTGTAGAGGTAGAGGGAGCCACGAACCATGCTTTACGCCAGTCGTTGTCGCCAATCTGGTCGTAGAGATTCTTGTCGACTACGACAAAGAGAGAAGTGGAAGCACCCGTGTAGCCAAAGGTGGTCTGGTTGCTGACCCAAGATATGAAGTTGATGATACCTGTCTGCACGCAATCACTCTCCTCAGTCTGCTGTGCGCCCCACATGAAGTCGGTGAGAGTATTGAAGCCCTGTACGGTGCTCAAGCCCTCGTCCTTAGTGATAATGTCGGCACGTGAGTTCGCGATAGCCTTGCCTGCAGCCTCGGCAGCGGCAGCATAAAGCTCTTGCGACTTGGCATCGTCGTGGTTAATCTCAGCCTGGAACGCAGCGTCCCACATCAACAAGCGAGCCTCAAGACCATATACACAGCCCAGGTCGGGCAGAGTGTAGTCTGTCTTTACAGGGCTGTAGACGATATACTCCTTGGCCTTTTCGATATCTGACTTGATTTTAGCGACAATCTCGTCGTGAGGAAGACGCTTGTTTTGACGAGCCTCTTCGGGAGTCAGCGCCTCATCTACATAAGGCACGGTCAGCCCCAAGACCACATTGCCGTCCTCGTTCTTGTTGTCAGTAAAGATTTCATTGGGGAGGAACTCATACATACGAGCGATGTCGAGATAAAGCATGGCACGCTGAGCGAGAGCGCAACCAAGGTAGCCCTTCTGCTCGTCGGTAGCATGCTCCGGGTCAACGGCACTTATGATAGAGTTGACCGACATGATATAGCTGTAGTAGAAATTCCAGTGGAACTGGGTATTCATATACTTGCCGCCCATGGCACGATTCTCAGCCCAAGCCTTGAAATGGCTGTAACCGAGCTCACCTGTGTGATAGTAATCGCCAGTCATCATATCGCGGATAATCATCTGAGCCGGATAGCCGAAATAGCAGTGGCTCTCTGTGCGCCACACCTCGATAGACTTGGAGGGCATACCCATCACCATACCCTCAGTGGCTGATGCTGATTGCTGAACCTGCTCTTCAGTAACCGTACTTCCTTGCGGAAAGGTCTCCTGAATACATCCAGTAAGGGTGAGTGCCATAAACGCACCTGTCAACCCCTTGTATATATAGTTTATTTTTTTCATTTTTATACTAAATTGTCTTAGTGATAATATCTTGCACCAAATCTTAGAATGTAATCTGCACACCACCATTGATAGTACGCATAGGGGCATACATCAAGCCGTTTGGCTCACCCTCGACAGAGAGGCGCGGATCAAGACCGCTACGTGCTGACCATGTGTAGAGATTGTCGCCTGACACGTATACACGCACCTTGTCCATATATGCCTTTCTCGTCCACTTCTTGGGCAGGGTATAGCCGAAGGTAAAGTTGCCGAATGTGAGGCATGATGCACTTGTGAGGAAGCGGTCTGAGTGAGAAGCTGTATAGCTGTCACCAGGGTTCAAGCGGGGTATGGTGCTTGAGGCGTTGTTTTCAGACCACGCGTTGAGGAGGTCCTTGTGGAAGCCATAGCCATTGTTGAGAGACATAAGACTTGCATACTCAGAATCGTATACCTTGCCACCGAGTTGATACTGGAAGTCGAGAGAGAGGTCCAAACCCTTGTAAGAGAAGTTGAGGCCGAAACCACCGAAAGCCTTTGGCAGTACGTCGCAAACCATGTATGAATCTGCATCCGAACCAGAAGTAGTGGTATAGAAACCGTCAATCATATCCATGCCATTCTCGTCCTTCATGACAGAGCCCTCTGCGTCGAGCTTGTACTTTGTCTTGTAGTAAAGAGCCTTGCCGTACTGAGAGGGATCACCCTTGTCGTCAATCAATTTCTGATACTTTGCAGGATCTGACTCCCTGAGTGCCTCCAATTCGCCCGGAGCGAAGGTAGAAGTCCAAGTATTCTCGTTGTAGACACCGGCATACTTGGCAGTAGAATATGTATAACGGCTGCGACCCTCGGTATAAGCGTAGTTGGAACTTGTATAACCGAGAGAACGCTCGTAGGTATTAGTCTCGGGGTCGTATGACACGAGGGTACGAATCTTGCGCTCATCAGCCAACTCTGTCACACGGTTCTGGTTGGTAGAGATATTGGCATAGATGTTGAGATTGAGGTCCTTGGTGCGAATTACGTCGCCGCTCAAAGAGAGCTCGAAGCCCTGGTTGCGCATATTACCGATATTGTCGTAGTAGCCCTGGTAGCCGTATGAAGGAGCGTAAGGCACGTATGAGATAAGGCCTGAAGTCTTGTTGTTGTAATACTCAAGACCACCGGTGAGGCGACCGCGGAAGAGGCTGAAATCAAAACCTGTGTTGAACTTGGAGCTTGTCTCCCAGCTGAGGTTCTCGTTCTTACCTGTAGTGCTTGGCACGAGAGAAACGTTGTTGTTGCTGTTGACGATGTCGTAACGGTTGGTATACATATATGTGTAGACATCATCGTTACCGTTCTGGCCGTAAGAGAGTTTGAACTTCAACTCGTCAAGCCAGTTTGAGGTCTTCTCCATAAATTTCTCCTTGGTAATCATCCAGCCTGCACTTGCGCTCCAGAAGTTACCCCAACGATGATCCGGGTGGAACACACTTGAAGCCTGACGCACGTATGAACCCATGACTGTGTAACGCTCGTCGTAGACATACATCGCACGCATCAAAATCTGCTCAGTGTTGTACTTGGAGAGTGAAGAACCGGCACGGTCAAGCACAACGGCACCGTTCAACTCCGTATTATCCTGAGAGAACATGTTGTTCTTCTGAGCATAGAGATAGTCGGTGGTACGACGGAAATACTCGTGACCGACCATTGCCTCGACATCATGCTTGCCAAACTGACGATGCCAGTTGAGTCGCTGCTGGAAGTTGGTCACAAAGCGGCGGTCATTTTGCATGTATGTCATACCTTTGTTGGCTGCATACTGACCGAACCATGGGTTGGTGACGCTGTTTGAGCGTGACTCGCGGAAGAAGATATTGTTGATAGAAGTGAAAGTCAGGTGCTTTGTGATATAGGCGTCGAATGAGAAGTCGCCATTGAAAGAGTTGCCCTGAGATCTGTTTTGGTTGGCAAGGAGGTCACCCACAGGGTTACCGGCCTGTGGACGTACAAGACCGAGCTGTGTGTCTGCGCCACCATAGTCATAGCCTTTGAGGCCAGATGCCTGATGAGTCAGGATATTGCCCTCCGCATCACGATAGAAGATAGGATAGATGGGGGCTATGTTGTGCATATAGAAGGGGTTGCCTACTGACATGTTGCCTTCCTCACCGTCCATTGAGTTGGAGCTGAAGTGGTTGTAAGAGAGGTTGGTATTGAGGCGCAACCATTTCTTGAGCATATAGTCGGCCTTGACACGGGCTGAGAAACGCTCGTAGTCTGAAGCGTAGGTGATACCCTCGTTGTTGAGGTAGTCAAAGCTTGCATAGTAGCCGCCCTTGTCTGACGCACCGCTTGCAGAGAGAGAATACTGCTGGCGCAGACCGCGATGATAGATTTCATCGTCCCAGTTGTCGGGCACGAGGAGATATTGGTTGCCGTCGGCACCTGTCACCACATTGCCAAGAGTGGCATTGGGGTTGATCTTGCCGTTCTGACCGATGAGAGCCTGGCCTTGTGGTACATTATATACATTATAATGCAGACCCAACTCTGAGTTGTCGATGATATTGTCGTTTGCCCATCTCCATGCCGCTACGGGGTCTGTCTTGCCGCCCTGAGTCTTAGCATAGTTGTAAAGACCCTGATAGTATGTCTCATAGTAACCACGTGGGTCAGTGATGCGGTGATAGTCGGTAGAGCCTTTCATGTTTGAGCCCCACTTGGCCTCAAAGTTGATTGTCGCATCTTTGTGCTTCTTGCCGCTCTTGGTGGTGATAAGGATGACACCATTACCGCCACGGGCACCATACAATGCTGTAGAGGCTGCGTCCTTGAGCACGCTCATTGACTCAATATCGCTGGGGTTGATGTCGTTGAGGCTGCCTGAGAAGGGGCTGCCATCCACTACGTAGAGGGGCTCCATGCCTGACACCAATGAGTTGAAGCCACGGATACGTACCTGTGGTGTAGAACCGGGCTGACCGGTAGCGGTATTGATTTGCACACCTGCTGCCTTACCCTTGAGGGCATCGATAGCATTGGTCACTGAGACCTTGGCAATCTCGTCTGCTCCCACTATGGCTGCAGAACCTGTGAATGAAGATTTAGACTGCTTACCATAGGCTACGACCATCAACTCTTCGAGAGCCTTTGAGTCTGAGGTCATGGTGATGGTCATCTTGTTGCGGATAGAGGCCTCGACGGTCTCCATACCCATGAATGACACTACGACTTTCTTGATAGAAAGTGGCACGTTTTTAATAACGAAGTTACCGTTGTTGTCAGTAACTGCACCAGTTGATGTGCCCTGCAACTTAACAGAAGCACCTGGGAGTGGCTCTCCAGTCTCGGCATCGATTACAGTACCTGTAACCACACGATTCTGGGCCAGCGCCATGCCTGCTGACAAGACAATGCAGACAAGTAGCGAAAGAATTTTTTTACCCATGTTTGAATTATTTAGTTTTATTTTTACTATGCATTTTTATGCTCTAAAGCATATTTTTCAACGCAATCAAACGCAAAATTATTAAAAAAATCTTAATGCGCAAAG
>CALZLQ010000073.1 GCA_945788385.1 uncultured Prevotellaceae bacterium | reverse complement strand
CAAGAACTTATTTCCCATTACCCCCCTACAACTATCCTGCCATTTACAATCGCCACCCCCTTGACCACACCACAGACCCTACGCCCCATCAAGTCATAAGCCACCCTTTCAGCACGCCCAGCCCCATCACATATTACATCCACACCCGTGGGAATCTCCTCAGGATGCAAGTCCTCAGCCCCAGCAAACTCAGTACTAGTCTCGCCAATCATCGGCATACACTGGTTTACGGCACAGTACACCCTCACGAAATCCACATGATCGAGATACACACGACGACGATTGGCATCCACAGCCCAGTCAAGGTCAAAACAGCACGCAGGGTTTCTCTCTCCGCCCACATAGTTGGGCAGATTGTCTGCATATCCATATCGCAAAGCACGCAACACACACAGATTACCCCTGTAATAAGCATTCTTGGGCAGCAATGTACCACGAAAAGACAACTGTCTCTCACCAGCAAGCCACATAGGGAAATACTCCTGCCCGTGAAAGGAATTGCGTTCCACCACGCCACTGCCCCCTCTGTTGTCGCTCCAAGGCACAGGCTGCATAGGAGAGTAAGAATAACATATCTCATACGCATAGTCCACCAGGCCCACGCTATCCACATCGGCAGAGCCACTCAGTTCGTACCACTCATCGTCAGGCAAGCCATTAGCATTGGAGTCCACGCTGACCATCACTATGCCAGGCTCGCTATTCCCCCCGTCAGAAGCACTCGTAGAAATGAAAGCATTGCCCTTGACAAAGATATCATATTGCTCAGGCACATTGACCAAGGGATGGTCAAATCCAAAAGTGATATATCCGCCATACGCACCCAGACATACCATACCTGGCTCATCACCGACAAGAATCTCCTCACACTTGGCAATCATCTCGACCTCGCCGTCGCCCTCCTCCCATTCAGGCATGATATTGACAAACTGCCCGGGAGCAGGACGATATTCATATATCCTGCTGATATAAGGATTAGAACTTTGCGCAAAGGCATCGCCACATCGGCCGACAATCACAAATATCAGCACGCCAATTTTTGAGAATATGAGCTTTTGATACAGTTGCATACACTATATTTATATTTGATGTTTGAAATCCTATTACCTCACGAAACACACTTTTGCAGGAATATCACCTGTACGCACATCCCACTTCAACTTGCCGTCAGAGCCATAGCAATACAAGCGGCCTGGATTGACATAATTCTTGGCATCACCTATCAAGACCTCAGCATTCTGAGGATTCACCGCAATAGTATAAGGCATTGTTATCTTCTGCTCGCTACCGTCAGTAACAAACGCCCTGTTCACCACCATCATCCTGTCCAAATCAATGATACCATAGCTGACATCATTCAGATAAGTGACATACGAAAACTGGTTGCCAACATAATAAATCGAATCACCACAGAGACACATCGCTGAGACCGCCACATTCCTCCCCTCATCATCAGTAATCTCGCACACACTTGGATTCGCGCCATTGAGATTGTCAATCACATACAACGACGCCATACTGTCATAGTAATCACCCCTGCTCATCACCCACAGCCTCCCCCTGTCATCAGCAAGAATCCGATGCAAGTTCATCGCCACCTCTATGCTACCCACCACGCTGAAAGACTCAATATCAATGACAGATACAGTATTCTCATACTTCCCCGGCATATAGCCCCCACTATTTGCCACATATATGCGCCCGTCCACCACGGCAATCCCATCAGGCTGGAACCCCACCACACACCTGTCCACCACCTCAAGAGTAGCCGTGTCAATCTTGGCCACATAGCCCCGCTGTTTGTAATCAGGGTCAATCTCCACAGGTCCGGCATAACTCGTGCAATACGCCCAGTCTCCATCAAAGGCAATATACCTGCAATTAGGAATCTCCACCTGCCCTATACGTCGGGCACTCCTTGCGTCCATGACCTCAATCTTGTTGCTGCAATTTATCACCGCCCACATTTTGGAGCCATATATCTGCAAGTCATTGCCCACATCACCAAGCTCCTTGACCACATCAGGATTGGCATTGCCATAGATATTGCGCGTATACGTAGCAGTCGAGTAGTCATAGTAGTCCAGCGTACACTTGTTGCTACCCATATTACCCTCATTGAGCAGATAAAAACCCACTATAGGCCCACTCTGCACAGTCCCCTTCTCCTCCTCCTCGGCAGGAAAAACCATCACATCGCCACGACACGACGCAAGAGTCAGAATCCCCGACACCAATATCACCAGTCTCCACATCATAATTCAATCTTCACGATTCCCTTCCAGTTTCGCCCAGGCATAGGATAGTTGAGCACCACCTCATACTGTTGGTCAAAGACATTGTTACACTCCAAGGCTACGGTCACACATCTCGGCAAGCCCACCCTGCCACGCCATTTGGCAAAGATATGCCTATAACTCAGACTCAGGTCATGAGTATACCAAGGCTGCTCGTAATTCTCACGAATATTGGCACTCGTATGATAACGCTCACCCACGTAGACAAACGAGTAATTGATAGAGAGCCCCCTCCAAGCCAGATTGGCCACCACACTGCCACTATGACGAGGTATATAGGCAATCTGCCCCCCATAAGTGCCGGCATACACATCATTATCCTCAGGGTCAGTCATATCCATCGCCCTTTGATAAGTATAATTGGCACAAAGCGTAAGCCCCAGACTGCGATGAGGGCGCACTACAGTCTCCGCCGTAGTCTCAACCCCGGCAATACGTACCTTGCCGATATTCATCATCATCCACCTGTATTGGCCACTACCCTTAGGGATAGCCACAATCTTGTTGTCCACCATATTATAATACCCGTCAGCCTTGACCTCAATATGCCTGAGCCAACCCCTATACCAATCACGCGTCAGAATGCCCCCCAAGTCAAACTGCTGAGTATCCTCAGGGTCGAGATGCGCGTTGCCCACCTCCGTATAATACAAATCGTTGAAAGTAGGCATACGAAAAATCTTCTTATAGAAAGCCCTCAAGGCAAGCTCGGTATCGCCACCCCTAATCAAGGCATAACTCAGATATACCGCAGGAGTCCATCTGCTCAGAGAAGCACTCTCCGTCAGACTCACATCAAAGACATTCGTACCGAGCAAGCTCGCCAACGCCTTAAACCTCCCCCACTCATACTGCGAAGCAAAAGCCACAAGCAGCGAATTACGCTTAGGATATTTGAAATCAGCAAGATTCGCCGACAAAGAATTATACTGATAGTCCACACTCATATTTGCCTCCCACCCCCTGGCAATCCTCAAATGATGCGCCGTAGAGAGATAAAACTCATGCTGCGCAAACACATTGTCAAGATACATCAGCGTAGTATCAGGATTAAGAAAGCGAAGACGGTCATAAGCATACTTGGCCGACAGTTGAAACTTATACCTGTCCGAAACATGATGAATCCACTGCCCCTGCACAAAAGCATTGCGATCCCACTGTCGCTGAGCAAAGCGCCACACATTGTTGACAATAGCCCCAGGTATACCACGCTCACTGTCATAATAATACCCCTTGGCATACCAAGTACCCCTGCGATACCTGCCAAACACACTCCCCTCAAGCCTCACCGCAGCGATATCACCATTCTGACGCACAGCCGTAGTATCCCAAGCCACCACCCCCGAAGGCAATACCCTGCGATACCTGAATTTGTAACGCCCCGTAGCCCCCATATACTCAGCACTCAGACTCGACGACAAACACTCAGACCACCTCTGCTCCCACACCACGGCAGGATTTATCATACCGAAGCTTCCCCCCTTGACTATACACCTGAGATTAAACCTCTTGTTGTCATCAAACTTAGGCCTGCGCGTCTTGATATATACCGAGCCACTCGTACCAAAATCACGCGCACTCTGGAAAATCTGCGCTTTCTGCCCATTGTATAAAGCAATCTCCTCGACATTCTCCAAAGAGAAACGCCCCAAATCCACAAGTCCATTCTGCGCATTACCCAGTTGAATACCATCATAGAAGACCCCCATGTGATTAGTACCCATACTGCGCACATCGATAGTCTTGAGCCCCCCTACCCCACCATAATCCTTAATCTGCACGCCACTGAAATAACGCAAGGCATCAGCCACAGAATACGACGACAGAGCCTCAAGCCTCCCCCCCGCAAGACGCTGGCTCGGCACTATCTCCTCGCTCTGCCTGCCATAGACCGTCACCTCGCGCATATCAGCCACGATGCTGTCACCCCACACAGATTCCCCCTCCTGAGCCAAAGTCAGGAGAGGGAACACCACACAGCAAAATATCATCAGAGAGAGTCTCACCTATCAAATTTGGGCAGCAGACACGCTATCCCCTACGCTGACTCGGACGAGCAGCACGCCGGGCACGAATATCCGCCTTTTTCTTGGCAGCGCCACTACCATGAGCGCCAGTGATATACTGCTTCTTCTTTGCCTTGGTCTTCACCTTAGCCCCCTCCTTGACACGACGTTCCCCCTTAGCCCCACCACTAAACGTGATACCGCCAAGAATCACAGCATCAATATCATCGCCACCGAAATTGTTAGACATACCCATCATTAATGATGAAACAGACGCACACCCGTAAACGCCATGGCGATACCATACTTGTCGCAAGTCTCAATCACATGGTCATCACGCACCGAACCCCCAGCCTGAGCCACATACTCCACGCCCGACTTGTGAGCACGCTCGATATTGTCACCAAAGGGGAAGAAAGCATCAGAGCCCAGGCAAACACCAGTATTCTGAGAGAGCCACACGCGCATCTCCTCCTGTGTCAGAGGCTCAGGCTTCACAGTAAAGAACTTCTGCCATTCACCCTCACGAAGCACATCATCACGCTCAGGGCCAATGTATATATCAATAGTATTGTCACGGTCAGCACGACGAATCCCCGGCACAAAAGGCAGATTCATCACCTTAGGATGCTGGCGCAGCCACCAAATATCAGCCTTGTTGCCAGCCAAGCGAGTACAGTGAATGCGACTCTGCTGCCCCGCACCAATACCAATAGCCTGCCCATCCTTCACGTAGCAGACACTATTGGACTGCGTATATTTCAGAGTAATCAAAGCAATGACCAAGTCACGGCGAGCCTCAGCCGGGAAGACCTTGTTCTGAGTAGGGATATTCTCAAACAAAGCATCATCAGCCAAATCAATCTCATTGCGTCCCTGCTCGAAAGTCACCCCAAAACACTGTTTGCGCTCCACCGGAGCAGGACGGTATTCAGGGTCAATCTCGATGACATTGTAAGTCCCCTTGCGCTTGGCCTTCAATACCGCCAACGCCTCAGGCGTATATCCCGGAGCAATCACACCATCACTCACCTCACGATTTATCAGACGAGCCACCGACTCGTCACACACATCAGACAAGGCGATAAAATCACCATACGAACTCATACGGTCAGCCCCACGCGCACGAGCATACGCACAAGCTATCGGCGACAAAGGCAGCGGAGCATCATCAACGAAATACACCTTCTTGAGCGTATCACTCAGAGGCAGCCCCACAGCAGCCCCCGCAGGGCTCACATGCTTGAAGCTCGCCGCAGAGGCAAGCCCCGTAGCAGCCTTGAGCTCCTTGACTAACTGCCATGAATTCAGAGCGTCCAAGAAATTGATATACCCAGGGCGTCCGTTCAACACCCTGAAAGGCAACTCACCCTCCTCCATATACACCCTCGAAGGCTTTTGGTTAGGGTTGCATCCATACTTAAGTTCCAATTCAGTCATTTTTTATGAGGTTATAAGGTTTTTAGGTTATAAGGTTTTTAGGTTTTTTTATTTTGTTGTTTGGTTGTTTGGTTGGGCCTTTTGTTGTTTTGTTATTTTGTTGGTTCTACTCGTTAACAGCCATTAAAACTTA
>CALZLQ010000072.1 GCA_945788385.1 uncultured Prevotellaceae bacterium | reverse complement strand
CTTAATCGTATCTTTGACCTACGGTCTAAGATACTCACGTTCGGAAAAACCCAAATAAATTTGGTTTTCCTCTCACTTAATCGTATCTTTGTTGCCGAAGAATAATATTTTTTTTGTATGAAAAGACTCTTTACTGCTTTAGCGGGACTGATTCCCTCCATGGCTTTTGCGCAAGGTGCGCGTCCGAATATCATCTACATAATGTGTGATGATATGGGATATGGTGATTTGGGCTGCTACGGTCAGCAGTTGATTTCTACCCCTAATATCGACCGTATGGCGGCTGAGGGTATGCGTTTCACACAGGCTTATGCCGGTAGTCCTGTCAGTGCTCCGTCGAGGGCTTCGTTTATGACGGGGCAGCATTCGGGACATGCTCATGTGCGTGGCAACCGCGAGTACTGGAAGGACGGTATGCGCGACAATATGTATGGCACGCAGAGGGATTATCCCATCATCGGTCAAGAGCCGTATCTGATGACTCACGAGATTATCCCTGAGATATTCAAACGTGCTGGCTACAATACGGGTATGTTTGGCAAATGGGCTGGTGGATATTGGAATTCGGACTATCCCGACACGTATGCGGTAGATGCCGATGGCAATACGGATACGGGGCGTTACCGCACCAGCAGTTCGTCGTCGCTGCCCAACAAGCGCGGCATAGATTGTTTTTATGGGCCTATATGTCAGTTTCAGGCTCATACGTACTATCCTAATTTTATAAATCGTTATGACCCTGAGGGGCGTGGCGACAGACATGTGGTGGCGGAGGTGATGGAGCAGAACGTGGAGCACGCTGCTGTCTTTAGTGGCAATGCGGATTTTGAGCTCCGTAGCCAGTACAGCGCGGATTTGATACATCGCTATGCTTTGGAGTGGATAGACCGCATGGCGGACAAGAGGGAGCCTTTCTTGGGCATATTTACTTACACCTTGCCTCACGCGGAGCTGTGGCAGCCTAATGATAGTATCTTGCAGCGTTATACAGAGGCGTTCAGATGTGACGACAAGGCTTTCGGGGGCAACTATGGCAGTTGGTACTACAAGAATTCAAATTCGCACGCTCAGTTTGCTGCCATGATTACCCGTCTGGATGCTTATGTCGGGGAGATTCGAAAGAGACTTGAGGAGAAGGGCTTGGCAGACAATACTCTGATTATCTTTACGAGCGACAATGGTCCGCACGAGGAGGGTGGGGCAGATCCGGGGTGGTTCAACCGCGATGGACTCCTGCAAGGTAGAAAGCGTTCGACTTACGAGGGAGGTATACGCATCCCGTTTATCTGCTGCGGTCCTGGTGTGCCGGCTGGGACAGTCAATGACCACCAACTAGCTTTCTACGATATCATGCCGACGTTTCTTGACTATGTCGGCTTGAAGGATGAGGCTCGTGCGCATTCGCTTGACAATTCGTCGGCGGAGGACAGGTTTGACGGAATATCATTCTACAATACTCTGACGGGTAATGATGCCCAACAGCGTCGCCATGAGTTTCTGTATTGGGAGTTTCATGAGACTGACATGATGGGCTTGCGTATGGGCGACTGGAAAATGGTCGTGTCGAGGGGTGTGTGTCGGCTGTATGACTTGGCCAATGATATTCATGAGGACAGGGACGTGGCTGCGGATTTCCCAGAGGTGGTAGAGAGAATGAAGGAGATAATCCGTGCTGAGCATACGGAGAGCTCGTTGTTTAAGGTAACCATGCCTAATTGATTGTAGCGTATGAGACGATTGTTGCTTTTTGTGATGAGTATGGTGCTCTGTCTTGCCTTGAGTGCTGCTGACGGGGCTGGTATATCTGGTGTATATCGTATCCCGTGCGGCTCGCTGGCGAGTTCGACGTGTCTCACTCGCATAGATGTCAGCGGTGAGGGCGTCCTGACTGAACTGCATTATTCGCCTGTGAACAGTTCGCGCTGGGAACTGTATACAAAGGAGCGTACGCGAGTGATGTCGGGTGGTGTGGTTGATGTGGCTGGTGTGTTGCAGGGGTGGCAGACGACTGGGCTTGCAGTCTCGGTGTGTGCTGACTTTGATGGCGACGGTAGTTTCGAGCAGACGGTTTTGCCTGATGTGGTTGCGGATATGACGGCACGCCTGTTAGTGCCTGACGATGCTGCCAGGGGATGGGGACGCATACGTATACGCATAGACCAGAATGGCTCTACGCTTGCCGATGATGATGTGAGAGGGGTGGTGTATGACCTTCCAGTATTTGTAGACGCTCCAAGAGAAACGCGGCGTATGGTCGTGCGTGTGAATTCGACAGGGCGTGGCGAGGTTAGTATAGATGGTCATGAGGGTGGGAAGACCGATGTGTCGCGTGGTACTGAACTCACTGTGCGTGCCAAGTGTGCCAAGGGCTATGTCTTCAAGGGGTGGCGTAAGGGTGTGACGATTGTATCTACGCAGCTCGTGTATACTACTACAATGACCGAAGACAAGCTGCTTGAAGCTATGTTTGCCCCCAAGTCGGGCGGCTCGCTCTATGGCGAGGAGTATCTCATGTTGACGTTTGATCGCAGCGTGTCGCCCGTGAGAGTGACTGTGTCTGACGAGGACGGCAATGTGGTAGAGGGAATAGAGGCAAGGCTACTGACGTCTGCGTATCAGAAGGATTCGTGGAGTGGGGCTGCCGTGGCCGACAAGACTGACATCTCACCCTCTACGGGAGCTGTGAGTGAGGTGCGGCGTATCCCGTTTGCTCTGACGGGTATTTCGCCCGATTATCATATAAACAGGGTACATTGCCAGATAGCGGCAGTCAATTACCAGGGGGCATACCAGGGCGCGGGCACCAATCGTATGTTTCGCTTCTCGGTGCTGACGGGGGTTGAGGAGGATAATCTCTCGGAGTTTGCTGCCTTGGAGGGGAATATCAACAAGAATCCTGGTCAGCGCACGGTATGGACTTTCGCAAAGGAGGGCGTGGTGATTGAGCCGGGGAGTGAGTTTTACTTGGAGGTGCAGCTGAAGAATATCGATACCAATCCCTGCTACAGCGCGCTGTATGCTGTGGTGTTGCAGAGGGCGGAGACGGACGATGATACTTCGGTGGTGGGTATATCTGATTTGGGTCGCAGTTTTGCAGATGGCATATATATAGTGGGAGACTCGGTGGTGGTTGTCAAGGGGGGACTGAGATACAATCTTTGCGGCCAGAGACTATGACGCGCGTCGGGTACGTGGCGACAAGCAATATTTTGAGTATTGATGCCGACGCAGAACACGCCGTAGATATTTCTATTTCTGGAGATCAACTTGGCCGCGAAGATAATGCTATCTCAAACGTATGGGATAGCGAATGGTAACATATATTTCTCATTGTTGAGAAAAATTGTTAAGTTAAGTTGGCAGGGCCGCCCGTGAGGGTAGCCCTGTTTTTGATTCTGGTTACTTAAAAAAAGTAAATATTATTTGCTTATGTCGTAGTTTAATGCTAACTTTGTGGGCAATTATGCGTGATTATGTATAAAAATAAATAAAAATATGATGAAAAAGTTATTTGCGATGACGTATGCTGCGGTATTTGCAGCAATGGTATCAATGTCGGTGACTTCATGTAGCTTAGGAGATAATGATGAAGTCGACAATTTCAGTTTCGAGTATCAGATGGATTATGGCACAGTCCCCCCTGCAAAGTGTGTGGAGATGTTGGATACATTGTATGTGCCAGATGCTATTTCGACCTCCAAGCAGAACGCACAGGCCGCATTGCTTGGAGTGGCAGACTCAATGCATACCAAGATTGGCAAGATTCTCACTTCATACGATAAGGAGGGCTATACTGGTTTTAGCCTCACTATAAGAATGGTTGGCGATGGTATGGGCGTCGTAGCTTCTCAGACATGGAGCGCCAATGCTTATGACAGCTACAAGATGCAGCTCTTTGTGGATTCGGAGTCTAATGCTGCTCTTGCTCAGACTACTTTGGCTGATGAGATTGAGGCGTTCAACAATTCTGCCAAGTATGGTGCAGATATGACTATTGCTGAGGCTCGTGCCGCATTTGCCGACAGCGTGACGGTGCGTACTAATGAGATGGTTGGTTATCTCAATGAGCTGAAGGGAGCAGGCATTGATGATGCTGCTGTGAAGCTGATGCTGTTAGGCAAGAGATTTGAGGATGTGGATTCTGTGATTTGGAAGTAAAAAAACACAGGAGACATCTTTGTTGAGATATAATATTCGGGGGAGCGTATCGCCAAGATACGCTCCCCCGTTGTTTGCTGGGGCTGCATCAGAGCTCTATATATTCGTATATGTTGCCTACGATGCTGAGGTAGCGCATGAAGTCCTGACGTGCGATGACTACTGTGCCGCGACAGTCGTTGGGGTGGAAGCTCAGGGTCTCTGCCTCTCGCAGCCTTGAGTCGAGAAAGAGGTGTACGTGATGCTCCTCGTCGTTGATGAGCCCGAAGGGTGATACGCTCCCTGGCTCAAGGCCGAGGTAGCGCATCATGCGCTCTGGCGAAGCGAAGCTGAGCTTGCCAGGGGCAGGAAGCCCCTGGGCGGTAAGTGCGGCTTTGAGCTTATGCTCGAGCATGTGGATATCTAGTTCGTAGTCGCAATGACAGCATACGAGGTAATGACGGTTGCCTTTATGATTGCGCAGAAAGATGTTTTTGCAGTGTATGCTGCCATCGTCCTTCCACCAACGCCGGGCCTCCTCTATGGTCTTGCCTTCGGGGTGGCTGTAGTTGGTGTAAGGGATTTCATGTTGCTTCAGGAAGGTCAGTACCGCCTCTTCTCGTGTCATTGGGTTATTGTTTTACAATAATGTATTGTATGTGTCAGAGCTTCGTCACCTTGAATGTGAAGGTGATTGGCTTGCTGCCGTCGATAGTGTATTTCTGCATCGGGCCAGGGCCGCATGAGGCATTGCCGAGACCGCGGAGCTGGGCAGCGAGTTGGAGATTGATGTAGGACTGTGGCTTCAGCTCCCATTGGTGCTGTGCGTTCATGAGGTCAGCATCGGTGTAGGGGTTGGCGCTGAAGTAGAGGCCTTGGGGGCATTCTATCTTGTAGCCGTGGCCTTGTGCGTCGGTGAGTGTGACTTCGCGCACGAAGCGGTCGCCTGTGGTCTGAGGCTTGATGTAGTTCTCGGCGAGTTGGCTGACGGTCTGCTGATAGCGTCCGGGTAGTACGCCGGCATTGCGGTCGGGGTAGTTCTCGTATGGGCCATGGCCGTAGTAGCTGACGTTGGTCAGGGTCTCGGGCAGCTTGCAGCTTACTCCTGCGCGACGCAGGTTTCCGTCGCGTGGGGTGATGCTCACGTTGACGAGGGTGCTTGAACCTGCGAGTTTGGTATAGCTAATCTGCACGTCGGCTTTGTTGCTGCTGTTGGTGTCGTGGTAGCGGTCGTTTTCTATCCATCGGTGATTTTGGAATGAAAACTCCAGACCTTCTGCTTCTCTGACGAGTATCATGAGGGCGGGCTCGTTGGGGAACTTGTCGTTGAGGTGGAGCGTGTGGTGATAGTGGGCTACCTGATGGTTGGCTGGGGCATAGCTGCTGGAGCGTGGCTCAAGTATGCGTGCTGTGATGACGGTCTCTACCTTTGTCTTGCCCTTGGCTTTCTCGATGTCGCGTTGCGGAATTTCGAGGGTATAGTTTTGCCCTGGGGCTATGTCGGGGAGGGTCTTGGTGATGGTCTTGACGCTCTTGCCATCGGCGAGGAGCTGACACTGTAGCTTCATGCCCTTGAGTGAGCGGAATGCGTACTTGTTGGTCAGGCAGAGCTGGTGTCCCTGCATCTCGAAGTGTATGTACTGGTATGCGCCTTTGACCTCGGCAAGTTTGGCGGTGTACTCTCGTTCGGCAGTGACGACTCCGTTGGAGCAGAAGTTGCCCTGGTGTGGGCCGGGGAAGTCGTAGCCTGTGTGGA
>CALZLQ010000071.1 GCA_945788385.1 uncultured Prevotellaceae bacterium | reverse complement strand
AAACAACCAAACAACAAATAAGCCCTGCCAAATGATGGCAGGGCTTAACCATTATCCGATAAGTCTATTTAGTAGAACAGGTAGCGGTTGTCGACAACCTCAGCCTTCTTGTAGAGGTCGTGAGTATAGTTGCCCATATAGCGGAGCGACATCTGCACGAGCTGAGCCTTTTCGGCATTTACGTCAAACTTGGCGTCCTTGTTCTTTTCTGTATTGAGCACTTGGTAAGCGTATACTGCCACATTACCCTTGACTCCAGCCTTGAATGCACCCTTGGCCTGAGTGCTGATACTTGCGCTCAGAGTGTTCTCCATAGCCCCAGTCTTGGCTACGAAGACGCCTTGTGAGAATGATACGTTGCGCAGAGTGTCAGATACAGCACCAGCAATCTTCATCACGTCGTTCACGCTCTTTGCATTTGCCATTTGTTCCTGAATCTTTGCAGCCTTCTTGTCGTTCTTGACGAGCTCTGTGAGGTACTCCTTGACCTGTGCGTCGTCCCAAGGGAGGTAGCCCTTCTTGTGTACGGCAGAAAGGGTGATGCAGAGGAGATGGTCATTGTTGCCACACTCGTAGAGCGGGCTTACATCGCCGACCTTGGTATTGCTGTTGAAGATCCAGCGCAGAGCATCGCGTGTGCTTGCTATACCTGCCACATTGTGTGCGCTTGAGACGATTGAGGGCAGAGTGTTGACAGTATATCCTGCCTTCTGGGCCTCTGCTTCGATGTCAGCAGCGTTCTTGCCAGCGAGGAATGACGAGAAGTCGTTGAATGTCTTGTTGTAAGTGTCCTTTGAGAAGTCGATGCTGCGCTTGATGACAGCCACGTCATACTTCTTGATGACGTTCTTGGTGTCGAGCACATTGACCACGAGCACACCCTGACCGTCCAGTACTACCTTCTTGAGGCTGCCGGCAGGTGAGGTGGTCAGAGTTGTCAGGAACTTCTTGTTGTTGTCATCGATGACAGAGCCATCATATTGTGCAGAGGTCAGCCACTGCTTCTGGCCGTTCTGGCCATACTTTGCAGCGATAGAGTCAAAAGGAGTGCCTGCGTTGATAGCTGTGATGATGCTGTCTGCGGTAGCCTCGGCTGCAGCCATGTCTGCGCCAGGG
The DNA here is from genome assembly GCA_945788385.1 of uncultured Prevotellaceae bacterium. Classification (GTDB taxonomy): domain Bacteria; phylum Bacteroidota; class Bacteroidia; order Bacteroidales; family Bacteroidaceae; genus Physcousia. The sequence continues at coordinate 4,783 of CALZLQ010000071.1, read as the reverse complement.
CAACCTATGGTGCGATACTCTACGCTGTCTGGAGTGTAGGCGATAGAGTTGAGTCGGATGATGTTCATAGTGTTGTCACCGGGAGTGAAGTATGGTCCCGTCACATCGCCCTCTGCCATCTCCTCAACCTTGCCGGCTACGTCGCGGGGCAGGGCCTTGGCACTGACTGGCATGACGCAGTATGATACCATTGATTGTGACTCACGAACCAGCTTGGCAGACTCTGCTCCAGCCTTGAGCTGTGCGGCATAGTCGTCCATCTCAGCATTTAGAGCCTTCTCATCTTCCTTGCTGGCCTTGACAGCGATGTCGATATACTTGATTTCACGCATCTCCTGGTCTGAAACGAAAACTTCCTTCATCTCGTCATACTTAGCCTTGAGCTCGTTGTCGCTGACCTCGATGTCGTTGTCCTTGATGCTTGAGAAGGGCACGGCTGCCACGAGTGCCTCAGCCTTTGTCTGACGCTCGTTGTAGCTCTTCTCTGCCAACACCTTGTTAGACATGATGCAGTTGGCCAGGAGTGCCTGGTATTTCTGTACGAGGGTTTGCTGGCGTACTGTCTTCTCGACAAATTTCCACCAGTTGAAGATGGTCTGGTACTGCTCCAATACCTGTGAGTCAGCCTCAGACTTGGCCTTGTCGTATTCGGCAAGGAAGCCCTTTAGAGCGTTGGTGTCAAACTGGCCCTGCTGATTGACGAAAGGTGTCTGCTGCAGCATGGGGTTTGCTCCGGTGCTGATGATGTTCTGCAACTCAGCGTCGGTCACTGTGAGTCCGAGCTTGTCTGCCTCCTCGGCGATGAGCTGGTTCTGGACGTAGTTGTTCCACACCTGGTCGCGCAGGTTCTGCATCTGCTCGTCAGAGATGTTGCTCAATCCCTGAGTAGCCTTGACCACGTCGGTGTACTCGTCTACGAGCTTGTTAAAATCAGTTACGCTGATATCGTTGCCGTTCACGATACCCGCCGTGTTGCGGTCTGCGTTGGTGAAGATTTCGACCACCTTAGCCCAGTCCGTTGCGATGAAGCCCAACAGACCTAAGAACAGGGCTCCCACTACAAACGGTCCAGCATTTCTTACTTTTTGTAAAGCTGCCATAATTTGCTTTTTTTGTTATTTGTTTTTATTGTTTGTTCCTCAGAAAAGTCTGCGATACGTGCTGATTAATACGTAAACGCGCACAAAGATAGCAAAAAAAACTCACAATACAAACTATATAAAATATGTTTTTTGGTTTTCATGCCCTTTCGCGTCGCACAGGCTGTAACCCAGCCTATTTCTTGGTGAGCAGCACCTCCTCAATTTTGGTGGGAGTCTTGCGTATTACCTTGACGTTCCATTTGTCCAGCTCCACTACTTCGTTGAGTTTTGGGAAACTCTGGTACTCGTGCAGTATCCAGCCTCCCACGGTCTGATAGTCATCACTCTCAGGCAGGTCTATGTCGAGCATCTCGTTCGCCGTCTCAATCTCAAGTCGCGCAGAGAGATGATATTCTCCGCTTGGCAGGCGTTTTGCTATATAGTTTGTCGTGTCGTGTTCGTCCTGAATATCGCCAAAGATTTCCTCCACGAGGTCTTCGACGGTGACAATGCCTGCCGTGCCACCAAACTCGTCGACCACCACGGCGATTGACTTTTTCTGCGTCATAAATACGGAAAGCATCTTCTGTGCCGTCATGGTCTCGGGCACTATGGGCACCTCGCGAATACACTTGGTCCAGTCGTCCTTCGACGTGAGGCGAAACAGCTCGCTCGAATGCAGAAAACCTATGATATTGTCAATATCTTCCTTGTAGACGATAAGTTTCGTGATACCGCTGTCCACAAACGATGCCCTGATTTCGCACAGTGTAGCGTCTGTCCCCACGGCGACAATCTCCGTACGTGGCACTATGCAGTCCCTCACCTTGATGCTGCTGAAATCAAGGGCATTCTGAAACATTCTGACCTCCTCCTCAATCTGTTTTTCGTCATCGACGCCGTCGATATTGCTCTGTATGAGATTGTCCAAATCGACCTTGCTGAACCCCTTGGAGCGGTTCTCCTTCTTGACCTTGACGCCCAAGAGTATCAGCCCTATGCGCGACAATCCGCTCGTAAACTTGCTCACAGGCCACAGCACCACGTAAAACAGCAATGCAGGCAGGGCAAACATACGCATCATGCGGTTGGGATTGATGCGAAACAAGGTCTTGGGCAGGAACTCGCCCGTAAACAACACTATACCCGTAGAGATGAGTGTCTGCAACAGCAGCCCTTCGATGAACTTCGCCATAAGCATACCGTAGATGACCAGCGCGATGTTGTTGCCGATCAGCAGAGTAGAGATGAAGTTGTTAGGGTGGTGGTAGAAGATATCGATGATGCGCGATGTGAGGCTGCGTTCCTCGCGCTCCACCTCGAAGAGCATCTTGTTGCTCGACACGAAGGCAATCTCAAGGCCCGAAAAGAATCCCGAGAGCGCCAGCGAAACAGCTATGCCGATAAAGATAGAAGTATCAGGAGTAGTCATTTTGTTTTTACGAATTGTCGTTTTTCAGGAGCAGGCTCCATCGGTGTGAAGACAGGAGCCGCAGAAGCCGAGTCGGCAGAAGTCCCGTTTGTTGCATTATCTGTAGTCTCCCCCTCTGTGTCGGAGACGGGGAAATCACCCACTGAGTTTGCTACCGAGTAGCGTGTCATTTGCTCGTTGCTGCGGAACTCAGTGCCGCGCAGTGTGCGCTCAGGCGAGATTATGGTCATGTCGGTGTGGTTCCACATCTCGTGCCTGTCGAGGTCCCACCACAGTTGCTCCGTGAGGAAGACCGTGCCTTGGATATTCCTCACCTTGACACGTCCTCTCAGCTCCCACAATCGTTGCTCGTGGAGGAAAGCCGTGTCAGCCTGTACATGCAGGTCAACGTGAAACTTGTCGTCCAGCCTCGTCATGAGCAAGCCCTTGTAGAACTTCCATGTAGGCTGACGGTTGTCAGAGGAGTAGATGTCCCATTCCTCAGCCACCAAATGATATCTAATGATGCCCGAATCGGAAATGAGCGTACTTACGCCCACTGAGTGCATAAAAGGGAGGGAGTCCTGGGCGTTGATAGCCTCGGCCGTATGTTCCACCGCCTCGCTACACGAGAGAGCCGACGTCAGGACGGTAAAGAGTGAGAAAATATATAGCGGCACACGCCGCGAGTAATAGTCCATAACTTACGCTTGCTACTGAATCTTAAATTTCATGAACCAACGTTCGTTGAAGTTGAGCCCGACGTTGACCATCAGGTAGTTTTCCTTGACAAGCCCGTTATTACCCGCAGGGCGGCCCACATACTGCAAGCCCACATTGACCACAGAACGGCTGTTTATGCGGTTTATTATAGGTATACCCACACCAATGCTTGCCGTCAACTCGGCAGGGCAGTTGATGCCGTTGACCCTGATGGAAGAAGACGTATATGAAAAGCCCGCACGATAACGCATTCTCTTGAAGAACTTATGAAGTTCGCGAGGGTCAGGGATATACTCAGTACCGAGCCTCACGCCATAAGAGTCGCGATAAGTCTCGGACGAAGCCACATATTTGTTGCCCGTCGTAATCGTAGGAAACAGACACGAGCCCCAACCCTGATATGCAAAGTCGGCAGATACAATGAGGTTGTTCTTGTGATGCCATGCCACACCACCCTTAGCCGTCCAAGGAATGTCAATTCCCCCCACTACTGAGTCGTTCGGCGTATTGACAGAAGATGATGAACTGCCCTCCATACCGCGATACAAGTATGCCGTGCCGCCAAGGTTGTGACCCACCGAGCATGCAGCTCCTACCGAGAGAAAATCCGTAGGGCTGACACGAAAGGCATACTGCGCACCAAAGCCCACCATATACGAAGTAATCGAAGCCCCGTGCATCAGATAAAGACTGTTGAACGACGAGCTTACACTCGAATTGCTTGCCGTATACTGCTTCACCTCGTGAGCATAACTGCCCCAGAGTATGCTTATTTCAGCACCTACGCTCAGACGCGAGAACGGACTCCAGCCGATACCGGCAAAAGCACGGTTCAATCCGCCCGAACCGTCATACTGGGTATAACTTTCGATCAGAGCCGAAGAAATCTCGTCGCGGAATTTCTCGTCGTCATTCTTCACAAAGTTGTAGCCCACTACGGTATACGGACGAAATCCTACAGTCATGCCCAAACCCTTGCGGAGCCGAAATCCAGCTGTGACATAGTCAAGGCTGACGTTGCGTACATTTTTGCCTGACCCACTCTGCGACACACGTCCAAACCCAGCTGTCATGCCAGCATCAAGTATGAAACTCAGCGAGTCGATATAGGCATACGAAGCAGGGTTGAGTGTGCTGAGCCTTGAGTTGGATGGCAGAGCCACACCCACACCGCCCATAGAGCGATTCCATGTCTGTGACTCATCGCTGACCATTCCCAGTCCGAATCTTGAATAAGACGAGTTACAGCCAGCATGTTGAGCCCGTGAGTATACTGCAGAAAGCGCCACAACAGCAAAAGCCAAAAAGCACTTTCTCAATACGCAATTTGAAGTTTCCAATTCGCAAAACATTATTTCCGCCTACAAAGATACGATTAAGTGAGCGAAAAAGCAAAAAAAAGCTTGCTTTTGTTTGATTTTTCCGAACGCAAGTATCTTAGAGCGCAGCTCAGAGATACGATTAAGTGAGCGAAAAAGCAAATAAATCGAAGCATTGTTCCCTTTATTAATATATGTACCCATAGTTTTCCTGACTTGCTGGTGAGAAAGAACCACATAACTCAATG
>CALZLQ010000070.1 GCA_945788385.1 uncultured Prevotellaceae bacterium | reverse complement strand
TTTCCCAAAAGAGGAGCAAAAGATGCAGTAAATGTCAATTAAACAGGCATCTTATAATCATTTTTGCTGCAAAAAAACACCGTTTTACTATCAATATGCAACATTTGGCAAAAAAATCTAAAGAAATATAAAAATAAATGTATATATTTGCAAAGTCGTGCAAAAGAAATAAACTCATAAGACCCGAAGCACGTACTCTCTGTACAATACAGAAAGCGTCACCGAAGCCATACCTATTCTGGCAGACATGGATACCTACACTCGATGTATTGTATGCCAACAAATAGTCACACAAAAAAGCCCCACAAGGTATCAAGGGCACGCAAAGAGACAAATGGGATTCTTCAATTTCAAAAAGCCACGCACTGACGGTCAGACACACGACGGTCAAGGTACAGAGCGCACTGGATTTATCGACAACGTCTTTATCAACCTCGAAAAAGGCTGTCTCCTACAGCGTTATCCCTACGACAACCTCAGTACCAGTGCTAAAGTCACAGTACAGGAAGGTCAGCAGATGGTCTTCATGTCAGAAGGCATGTATTCTGACACATTCCTGCCGGGAGGACACACTCTCACGACCAACAATGTCCCATTCTTGGAGAAGATTATGAACTTCCCCTTCGGAGGAGGTTCGGCCTTCAAGACCACGCTGATTTGCGTCAGCACCAAACGTCAGCGCATAGCAGGCGATGACGCTGGATGGGGAGTAGGGCTCACCGTGCGCGACTATACACTCAGCGACGAAGGCATCACCATCAAGGTAGGAGCCTATGGCAGCTATGAGTTTCGTGTGACCAATGCCATAGCCTTCATACGCGAGTACAGCGGCACCGAACACGAGATTTGGCTCGATGACTTTACTCCAGAGTTCACCTCAGCCATCAGTCAGCGAGTGACCCCAGTACTGAGCAAGTTCTTCAGTCAGCGCAAGATAAGCATCACCGAAGTCAACAACTATCTCTTTGAGGTATCAAACTATGCCAAAGAGCAAATTAACGAATACCTTGAGGACTATGGCGTTGAGCTCACCAAGTTTGATGTCGAGGGCATCAACCCCATAGAGAGCGACCCCAACTACCAGAAGATACTTGCTGCGCAGACCGACGCAGGCGCCATGGATCTCGAAAGCCGCGCACTCGCTCGCAAGCGTCAGCGCGAAGGCTACAACTATCAGCAGGAACGTCAGTTTGACGTCATGCAGACAGCCGCAGGCAACGAAGGCAGCGCAGGCCAGATGATGGGAGCAGGTATGGGCATAGGCATGGGCTTCGGTATGGGAGGAACCATGGGAGGCATGATGGGACAGATGGCACAAGGCGTCATGGGAGCTCAACCACAGACCACACCACCCCCCATGCCACAAGCTGTACAGATTTACCTATATATCAACAATCAGCAAGCTGGTCCATACGATATGAACATCCTTGCCCAGATGGTATCACAGGGCATACTCACCCCCGCCACTCTCGCATGGAAAGTAGGCATGCCGCAATGGGCAGCAGCATCTACGCTGCCAGAACTGGCTTCCCTCTTTGCTCCGCCTGCACCACCAGTGCCTCCTACACCTCCCACGCCTCCCACACCACCCACAATGTGATAACCATGATCAATCATTATAGATAAGCAAAGCCTATGAAAAATCCACTATACCGATGGCTGATGCCAGTCTTGGCCATTTGTGCCACAATACTCGGCTACCTGCTACTCATGCCCGACAATCCCTCCGCCTTATATTGGATCAATCTGACATGGTCGCTCTCGCTTGTCGTACTCTTTTTCGTATGGCTGCGATGGGGCAGATGGACTTCTCGAAGCGTAGACGAGCAGACCGTATACTTTCGCGTCTTCCTTGGCGTGGGCACACTATACTACATCCTTGCCTCAATAGCATGGATGATTGTATACTTCGCCTACGGCACCGAATCGGGTCGCGAACTGCTGCGTGTATACCTGCATCACGCCAAAATACTCCAGCATTTGCCTGAGTTGTCTATACGTATCTACCTGTTTGGCATACTCGTTTTGACAGTGACATGGGTAGTACTCGCTACCATCATGGGGCGCCACGATGTAGTCTACAACACACAGCAGACTGCCCTCGAGAATGCCACCAACGACGTACGCGACCTCGTAGCCGAACTCAAGGCATTAGCCCAACAACACCAGAAGCCCGAGACCAAACGCGCCTGGGCCACACTCATACGCGATGCAGAATCGGTACCTCCACGACTCATCGCCACTAAAGCTCCTGCTCTGCGACAACAAGCCAATCAGCTGATGAGAGCATAGGGGTAAATCCATTACAACATAAATTATAATTCCATATAACTATGTCACTAAAAGACCGAATCAGCAAAAATCAGCGCACCCACGACAAGGGCTACATCTCATTCACCGAAGAGGACCTGCGCGAAGCCACCAATCAAAACCAAGCCAATGCAGAGGCTTATTCGCTACTCGATGCAGCCATGCACACCAGTAGCCACATCACCGAGCAAGACCGCAATGGCAACGAGTGTCTCATCGACAACATCTATCCTTGCACCAAGGCTGAGTGTGAAGAAATGGACGATCTACTCAACCAGGCAGAACGTGCAGTTGTCGACAAGAACGACAATTTTTTCAGAGAGCGACTCGATGAGTTGCGCGACATCGTAAAGTGGTCACGCAAGAAGCATTGGAATTTCAAGTGGTCTCTTATATTCGGTTGCATATTCTCCATCTTTGGCATGATGTATCTGCAGAGCGATGCCGAGGAAGACGCAAACGCACGTGCATCTGAGTTGAGCAAAGTGGAATCATGGACAGAGCAGGACACCACCATAGCCTACGATGCGTGCACAGGACAATATACCAGTCCACTGCCTATAAACTCAGCAAATGCCAACAAGGGTGCACGACTTGCCACAATCAAATACTACATCGAAACGGCCGAGAATAATATAAAAGAATATCAAGCCAGAATTGATACGTGTACAAACAAGAAGTTTAGAGAGTCATATCAGGAAAGTATCGAAAACTACCAGTCACGAATCAAAGAGAAAACAGAGCAGTATGAAGAAATCAACAATATGAAATTCAGTGAGTACAAGCAGCTGGCCATCAGTGAGATGCAGTCGTCATCTGACGAAGCAAGCAGCCACGCCACATGGATGTACCTGCTCTTAATCTATGTCATCATACTCATTCCTGCCTACATCTACTACACACATCAGTACGGCTACAACATCACACGTCACCGTACCGAAGCCAAGGTTCTGGGAGGCATACAGACCGTAGCTTTCTCAATAGCCGGCTTCTTCCTTGGCTCAGGACTTGCCATGAGCCTTCTCCCCGACTATGAGGTAACGTATAGCGATGGTCATAAGGAAACAGAGGGCAACGCGCTCAACATCGCAATCCTGGCGCTAAAACTGTTTCTGATGTTCATAGGACTTGTCATATTTGCTGTAACCTCAGTTTTGATTATGAGCTATGTGACCATCATAGCCATCAAGCGTGATCATGACTGGTCAAAACTTAGTGCAGCTACAATCGCCGTAGCCAAACAAGCAAATTCTAAGATACAAGAAAAGATCAACGAAAAGAAATAATGGCACAACTCAGTATAAACCAATGTCAGAGGTGTGGTAAAATATTAGCTCCAGGCGTCACCGAGTGTGGCAAATGTCATACCAAACATAGCCTTCAGCCCACAGTAGTAAACCCACTACGATTCAGTGCTGCAGAGGCGGCTGAATACCGGGCTCAGTTTCAAGAGCAAGTTGAAGCCTGTCCCAAAGACTCAAACGCGCAGTTTGCCATGGGACTCACATACCTCGGTCTGCGCAACTATGAGCTCGCCGATGAACACTTTGTCAAAGCCGTACAACTCACGCCATCCAACCCCGATGTCTATTACTACACCGCCCTGTCCATGTTTCATCACCGCTCCGTGATGAACCTCAGCAAGGCCGAGATGGGACGCATCGAGGAATGGCTCCACACGGCCGTGCAGATGCAGCCAAAGCGCAAGTACCTCATTCTACAGATGATTCTGCGCCAAGGCATGTCGAGCATGGGTATCAACGTCGATACCGACAAACTCTCGCCAGCCGAGCTTATGAAGCAAGCGCGCATCACCGCCCAGGAAGAAGACGAACTCCAAGAGATCGAGCAACACGTGCTCATCACCGACGAGAAGACCCTGTTCCTCCTCAACAAGCTCAGCAATGCTCAAGACAATACTGGCGAGAATGAAGGATCGGCCCTCTTGGAAGAGATGATGAACTGCTACAACGGCTTCTGTGAAAATCTCAGAGACGATGACAATCAGACATCGGCAGAGCAAATCGAGAGACTCCAGGACGAAAGAGAGCGTGCTCAATTCTTCCGTAATCTACACAAGCCTGCGATGCCAAATCGCATAGACAAGCCAGGCTACGTGGGCCCCATATTCACCTCAGTATGGAAAGCCGTCATAGCATCTCTTGTATGGCTCGTCTGCTCCTCTTTAGCTTCAGTACTCGATTGGGCAGGATCATATTCAGCACACGTAGACACCATTGAGGAGCGTATCAGTCTGCTCGATACAGACAAGCTCACAAAGCAGCAGATAACTGAAGCTTACGAACGCTCTCAAGCAGCCTATGTGAAAGACTCTACAGAAGACGCTCAGATGACCAGAATCTTCTATCACTACGAAGACTCTCTCGAAGCCAACCATTACGCTTTATCGTCAATCAGCGAGGAAGAGCTCGCCGAGCTACCAGAGCAGACCAAATACTTCGGCATCAAAAAGGGTTGGAAAGGCTACGCAGGACTCGCACTATGGATTTTACCCATACTATATTGGCTGATAGCAACTATATTAAGGTTTTATCGTGTAGCAAGTGAGCGCAAAGAGGTTGACGCTACCAACTCCAACAATATGCGACAATACGAAGCAGATTTGAATGCCTACAATGAGCGCCCCACTATCTCTGACTATAAAGCCTTCTGTTCACTCTATGCTGGTCCCAACGATACAAGCATCATCGAGAAAGGAGATTTTGTACAAGAGGCCCTACGTCAAGCCCGCATATCAGAGCGCGACATACAAAACGGCAACGGCAAAATCTTCTTCTCATGCTACATGATGGACATTGATGACAATGGCAATGACAGTCTCAACCCTGCCGTCACTCTACAAGACGTAGTCATCAGAGTATGTGTAGCTATGCGCGACAGCATAGTATATATGCACGGAGTATGGAACACCAAGAGTGACCAGATGCCCATGTTTGACCAAGAGCGGTTGCTGTATAGCCAGATAGCCAATTTCCGCAACGTAGCGTCATACAGTACTCTCGAAGTCATATCACACAGCAATAGTGTCCTTGCAAAGATTATCTACGCATATGGCAACTATCCTACGCTCTTCCCATATCAAAGCATAGACCCTGACGACACTATTACATACAGCACCACGAGGACCTCTGACTTTGATGAGTTCTACAAATCACTCATCAAGATGCACACCGCATATATCAAGTCATAGACTTTCAATCCTTCAGACCATAAGAAACGAGGGAGCTTTCATCTTATCCGTGTCATTTTTACCCGACAAAGCAAGGAAAGATGTAGCTCCCTCGTTGAATTTGATTATTTCTGTTGATTAATTGCCCCTACTTTTGTCGACGGACAAAACGTAATACTCACGCTCGGGAAAAACAAATAAAAGCTCGTTTTTATTTGATATTTCTCTCACTTAATCGTATCTCTGACCTACGGTCTAAAATACTCACGCTCGGGAAAAATAAATAAAACGAATTTTTATTTGATATTTCTCTCACTCTACTTTTGCCCTTCGGCGAAAAGTCGTATCTTTGCAGAGCAAAGTGAGGTTGTTATGGAGAATAAGATGCTAAAACGCCTACCCGTAGGCATACAGACATTTAGTGAGATAGTAGATTTGAATT
>CALZLQ010000069.1 GCA_945788385.1 uncultured Prevotellaceae bacterium | reverse complement strand
TGCAGCAAGCTCGACGAGGAAGGGATAGACTTTCTGCGCATTGCTTCGACATCGGTATGTGAGGAGCGTTTTCACAAATATCTACTCGCCAACAGGGTCAGGGACATGAAGAAGGCCGGAGAGGTGAGGCAGTATATCAGCGCGGTGAGGGTGGTCTGCGCCACGACCTCGACGATGAATGCCAACGCGCAGCTTTTCTCCATGAAACATTTTACGCTCGCCATCATCGACGAGGCATCGCAAATCCTTGAGCCACAACTCGTGGGGCTGATGAGCGCCACGTGCTCCACATCGGGGGAGTCTGTGCCTGCCATTGACCGCTTTATCATGATTGGCGACCACAAACAGCTCCCTGCCGTGGTGCAGCAGACTGGTGAGGAATCGCGCGTAGAGTCGCCCCTGCTTCACTCCATAGGACTGACTGACTGCTCGCGCTCGATGTTCGAGCGACTCCTGTGTCTGTATGAGCGCAGCGAAATGCCGCAGTCTTCATACTGCTATACCTTGACCCGCCAGGGGCGTATGCACCCCGAGATTGCATCGTTTGCCAACGACGAATTCTATCAGGGCATACTCGATGCGGTACCCCTACCCCACCAGACCGAGCACGGCATGGAGCGCGTGAAGTATATTCCCTCGCCCGACTTTGCACGCGACCTCTATACTCCGACCAAGGCCAACCCCACAGAGGCGGCTATCATAGCCCGCGAGGCTTTTGAGATTTACCTGAGTGTAAAAGACTCGTTTGCTGCCGGAGAGACCTTGGGCATCATCGTACCGTACCGCAATCAGATCTCGACAATCCGCAAGGCTGTCACGTCGCTCATGTCTGGACAAATGGATTATGACACTGCTCTGGACATAGCACAGAGCATCACGATCGACACGGTAGAACGCTTTCAGGGCTCGCAGCGCGACTATATCATCTACGGCTTCACCATACTGCACCCTTATGAGCTCAACTTTCTGACCAACAACACTTTCGTTCAGGACGGACACATCATAGACCGCAAGCTCAACGTGGCACTGACGAGGGCACGCAAGCAACTCATCATCGTTGGCAACCCCAATATCATGCGTAGAAACCACATATTCGGCAAACTCATAGAGTGGGCTCAGGGCACACAACACAACTGACATAATTTCATCGCCTTTTTGTCAGTGTGAATCCTTAACGAAATGCAAAAACGTTAACTGCAGCGGCTCAATGTTTAATGGAGTTTACCAAAGGTTAACATGGACTGACAGAAATGCTCCACTGGCTGATGATGGCATACATGTTGCGAAATCCCAGGTGTAAGTTCAACTAAAAAAAATGGAGGACACAACTATGTTACCATCTATCATTTCAAACAACAATCAGGGTTTCTTCCCATCAGTGTTCAACGATTTCTTCAACGACAACTGGCTGATGCCACAGTACCACAGGACTTCTCCTGCCATCAACGTCACCGAGGATGACAAGGAGTTTAGAGTAGAGGTGGCAGCACCAGGCATGACGAAAGATGACTTCAAGCTATCACTCGCCGACAATGACATCGTCATCTCTATGGAGAAGAAGACTGAGGCCAACGACGAGAAGAAGGACAGGAAGTATATCCGTCGCGAGTTTAGCTACACGAAGTTCGAACAGCGTCTGCTCCTGCCTGACAACGTCGACAAGGAGGGTATCTCTGCACAGATGACCGACGGTGTACTCGTCATAGGGATTCCCAAAAAGACCGAAGAGCAGAAAGCTCAGGAGTGCAAATGTATCGAAATCAAGTAATGTCTGAAGATTTGGATTGAGGTCTTTGAGACTTCCCAAGAAACGAGGACATTTGACTACGAAACCGGTCATTGGCTGTTATCATCATAACGCCAATGACCGGTTTCAGTATTAAAAACGGTCCAATAACCGATTTCGGACTAGGACAACACTCGTTTACTCATACTCCTGCCAAGACTTGATCTGTATCTCGTTGAGAGGGATACGGCAGAAAGCCTCGATAAACGCACTTGCAAGGCGTGCGTTGGTGATAAGGGGGATATTGTGGTCAATGGCGCCACGACGTATGAGATAACCATTGGTCTTCTCGCGCTTGGTATGGTTCTTCGGCACATTGACAATCAGATCAAAGCGATGGTCTGCTATCATCTGCATGACATTCTCCCTGTCAGCCGACTCTTCGTCAGGCCATGCCACGGCAGTAGCCTTGACTCCATTGGCAGCAAGGAAATCTGTGGTGCCCTGACTGGCATAGATGGGGAAGCCTGACTTTTGCAGAGCTACGGCGGCGTCAAGCAGGGATGCCTTGTCCTTGGTGCCTCCACTGGAGATCATCACGCCCTTGTCCTTTGACGGTATCTTGTATCCCGTACCAATCATGGCATTTAGCAGAGCCTCCTCGAATGTGTCACCCATACAGCCTACCTCGCCCGTGCTGCTCATGTCCACGCCAAGGATAGGGTCTGCGGGAGCAAGACGGTTGAACGAGAACTGGCTGGCCTTGACACCTATGCGGTCTATGTCGAACACGCTGCTGTCAGGCTTCTGATACGGAGCGCCGAGCATGATGCGCGTGGCAGTCTCTATGAAGTTGCGCTTGAGTACCTTGCTGACGAAGGGGAACGAACGGCTGGCACGGAGGTTACACTCAATGACCTTGACATCACGTCCCTTGGCCAGATACTGGATATTGAACGGACCAGAAATATTCAGTTCCTTGGCTATGGCGCGGGAAATCTTCTTTATCTGACGTGTGGTGGCAAACGAAATCTGCTGGGCTGGGAAGCACATCGTGGCGTCGCCCGAGTGTACTCCGGCATACTCGACGTGCTCCGAAATGCCATACTCGACAATCTCACCATTCTGCGCCACGCCATCAAACTCAATCTCGTTGGTCTCTGACATGAACTCCGAGATAACGACGGGGAACTCCTTGCTCACCTTGGCAGCCATGGCAAGGAATCTCTCGAGCTCGTCATCATCGTGGCAGACATTCATCGCCGCACCTGAGAGGACGTATGACGGACGTACCAATACGGGATAGCCAACCTCGTCGACGAACTTCTTGACGTCGTCCATGCTGGTCAACGCGCTCCATCGGGGCTGGTCAATACCGAGCTGGTCGAGCATGGCTGAGAACTTGCCGCGGTTCTCGGCACGGTCTATGCTCACAGGGTTGGTGCCCAACACAGGCACGGCCTGACGGAAAAGCTTCATGGCAAGATTGTTGGGTATCTGGCCTCCCACAGAGACTATCACTCCCGAGGGGCTCTCAAGGTCGATGACATCCATCACACGCTCGAACGACAACTCGTCGAAATACAGGCGGTCACACATGTCGTAGTCGGTGCTCACAGTCTCAGGGTTATAGTTGATCATGATAGACTTGTAGCCCAGACGGCGTGCAGTCTGTATGGCATTGACCGAACACCAGTCAAACTCTACGGAAGAACCGATGCGGTATGCTCCGGAGCCAAGTACGATGACACTCTTTGAGTTCTGGTAATAATTGATGTCATAGCCCTCGACGGCATATGTCATATACAGATAGTTCGTCAGCTCGGGGTGCTCGCTGCCTACGGTAGGAATGCGCTTTACGGCAGGCACGATACCGAGTTTCTTGCGATGGTTGCGCACGGCGATGTTGGCCTTCTCCCAAGTAAGGCCCTCCTTCTTGCCAACGCAGCGTGCTATCTGGAAATCGCTGAAGCCCAAGACCTTTGCCTCGCGCAACACTTCGGCAGGAATGCTCTCAACAGAGTTGTAACCCTCGAGTTTGTGCTTCTCGTCTACTATATTCTTCAGCCTCTCCAGGAACCACTTGTCTATCTTCGTGAGCTCCTCAATGCGGTCTACGCTGTATCCCTGCTCCATAGCCTCGGCAATGGCGAAGATACGCAAGTCTGTCGGGTTGGCGAGCTCGTCGTCGAGGTCTTCGAAATGCAAGCCCTCGTTGCACACAAAGCCGTGCATACCCTGACCTATCATACGCAAGCCCTTCTGTATCAGTTCCTCGAAGCTGCGGCCTATCGACATAATCTCGCCTACGGACTTCATGCTGGAGCCTATCTTGCGGCTCACGCCTGCAAACTTGGTCAAGTCCCAGCGCGGTATCTTGGCTATCATATAGTCGAGCGAGGGAGCCACGTAAGCGCTGTTGTCGGTACCCATTTCGCCAATCTGGTCGAGGGTGTAGCCCAAGGCTATCTTGGCAGCAACGAATGCCAGAGGATAACCCGTGGCCTTTGACGCCAGGGCAGACGAACGGCTCAGGCGGGCATTGATCTCGATAATGCGATAGTCGTTGGTCTCGGCATTGAAAGCGTACTGGATATTACACTCACCGACGATATTGAGATGTCGCACACACCTCACGGCTATCTCCTGAAGCATCTTGACCTGCTCCTCGCTGAGCGAACAGGTGGGAGCCACTACGATACTCTCGCCCGTGTGAATGCCGAGAGGGTCGACGTTCTCCATGCTCGCCACGGTGAAGCAGTGGTCGTTGGCATCGCGTATGACCTCAAACTCGATTTCCTTCCAGCCCTTGAGGCTCTCCTCGACGAGCACCTGGGGAGCAAAGGTGAATGCACTCTCGGCTATCTCGCGGAACGTCTTCTCGTCGGGGCATACGCCGCTGCCCAGACCGCCAAGAGCATAGGCGGAGCGTATCATGATGGGATAGCCTATGCGACGTGCCGTAGCGATGGCGTCCTGCATATTCTCACAGGCCTGAGACACGGGCACCTTGAGGTCAATCTTGTTGAGCTCCTTGACAAAGAGGTCACGGTCTTCGGTGTTCATGATGGCCTCAACGCTCGTGCCAAGCACCTCCACGCCGTACTTCTGGAGAGTGCCGTTGAGGTAAAGTTCCGTGCCGCAGTTGAGAGCTGTCTGACCGCCAAAGGCCAGAAGTATACCGTCAGGACGCTCCTTCTTGATTACCTCCGTCACGAAATGTGTGTTTACCGGCTGAAAGTACACCTTGTCAGCGATGCCCTCACTCGTCTGAATCGTAGCCACGTTGGGGTTGATCAGCACAGACTTGATGCCCTCCTCGCGGAGCGCCTTGAGAGCCTGCGAACCACTGTAGTCAAACTCACCTGCCTGACCAATCTTCAAGGCTCCCGAGCCAAGCACCAGAACCTTCTTCAACTGATTTTTCATTGTCGTATGTTTGTTTTTTGGTTTTTTAGTTGCATGTTGCTTTTTGCGGTAAAGTCAAGACAACATTGTTACACTTGCGTCCAGATACGATAGAGAGCGAACATCCAAAAGAAAAAGCCACTCCCTCTGGCATTTGACTACCAGTTGGAATGGCTTTTATTTGGCTCGATTCAAGACCTCGACTAAGAGGCTTTGCCCGTATTTTTTATGTACCTCTATCATA
This sequence comes from uncultured Prevotellaceae bacterium, assembly GCA_945788385.1. Classification (GTDB taxonomy): domain Bacteria; phylum Bacteroidota; class Bacteroidia; order Bacteroidales; family Bacteroidaceae; genus Physcousia. Next base: position 844 of record CALZLQ010000069.1, on the reverse strand, counting down.
ATTTCGATGCAAAGGTACAAAAAAATGTGAATAAACTACGCTTTCGAAGCAAGTTTTTTAACCCAGGGAGCGTGCAAAATCACTTTATAACTTTGTTTCCGTCTACGATGACCACGCCTTTTGCAGGAAGTGACTGGAGTTTGCGCCCTGCGAGGTCATACACATCACCGTGGGCAGAGCTCTGAGCCTCGGTCTGGGAGATACCTGTATCGGGGTCTTCCTCAAAGACCGGAGCCACAACCTCCTCGACATTGACCGTAGAGCCGTTGTCAGCACCGCCGTTCCAGTATGCCAGCTTGCCGTCACGCAGATTCAACTTGCTCGTCACATAACCTTTCTGGCCGACGAAAAAGCCGTTGGTTTGATATGTAGACTTGTATACCACCCACTCGTTGTTCTGCTCGTCGGTCTTTTCGTCAAGAGCCTGCACGAAGGGAAAGGTATTGCCACCAGTCTTGCCGTCGGCGATATTGATGGGAGTGGACAGCACCTTGTCTCTGTCAATGCCGTTGTAGATGATGTAGCCGTCGAAGGGATTGCCCACGAATGCCCACTTGGCGTTGTTGGCATCAGTAGCAGGCTTGTCGCCTGACAATGATATGGTGCTTGCATCGTCGTCTACGCTCCAATATGAGTCACCATTGATCTTGAGATTATACCACTTTTGCGCACTGGCAAATGATTTGCTGGCTTCGAAGGGAGTGGTGGCGGTGATGACAAGATCCATGGTTGCATCTTCGGTGACGAAGCCTTCGGGCAGGGTGTAGGAGGTATACTCCGGCAAGGTCGTGGGGTCCGGCCAGCCTGCATTTTTGACGGTCTCTACGGTCTCCGTACCTTTGTT
>CALZLQ010000068.1 GCA_945788385.1 uncultured Prevotellaceae bacterium | reverse complement strand
CTGCAAATATGGTGGGGAGGTTTGTCTGCATGTTATCGTTGACTACGATGGTGTTTTTGCGGCCAAGCTCGAGTCCTTTGATTGAGGTGGGGACAATTGGATTGGGGGATACTCCTACGGCTACAATGGCTTCGTCTATCTTGAGTGTTACGGTCTTGCCTTCTACGGGTATCGGGGAGCGGCGTCCGCTGGCATCGGGCTCTCCGAGTTCCATAACTTGAAGTACGACTGCGCATACTCTGCCGTTTTCGTCGGCTTTGTACTCGATGGGGTTGTGGAGGGTCATGAACTCAATTCCTTCTTCCTTGGCATGCTTGACTTCTTCGAGTCGAGCTGGCATCTCGGCTTCGCTGCGGCGGTAGACGATGTATACTTTCTCTGCTCCGAGGCGCTTGGCTGTACGGCATGAGTCCATGGCTGTGTTGCCGCCACCTACTACCATCACGTGTTTGGCTGGATTGATGGGGGTGTCGGTATCGGGGTTGGAGGCATCCATGAGGTTGACGCGTGTCAGATACTCGTTGGATGACATGATGTTGATATAGTTCTCGCCTGGGATGTTCATGAAGTTGGGCAAACCGGCTCCGGAGCCTACAAAGATGCCTGCAAAGCCTTGGCTTTCGAGCTCTGCAACGCTGATGGTCTTGCCTACGATGCAGTCTTTGACAAATTTTACACCCATCTTGATGAGGTTTTCGATTTCGACGTCGACTATCTTGTTGGGCAAACGGAACTCGGGAATACCGTATTTGAGCACACCACCTATTTCGTGAAGGGCTTCGAATACGGTGACTTCATATCCGAATTTGGCCATATCTCCTGCGAAACTGAGTCCTGCCGGGCCTGAGCCTATGACGGCTATCTTCTTGCCGTTTGAGGGTGCTATAGCTGGGATTGAGATATGTCCGCTCTCTCTCTCGAAATCAGCTGCAAAGCGTTCGAGATTGCCGATGGCTACTGGCTTGAAGCCCATCTTGAGGTGCATACATTGGCTTTCACATTGCTTCTCTTGTGGGCATACGCGACCGCATACTGCGGGGAGGGCTGATGTGGATTTTAGCACTCGGGCTGCATTGAGTATCTCGCCGCGTTCGATGTTTTTTATAAAGGATGGAATGTTGATGTTTACGGGGCAACCTTGCATACATGTCGGATTTGCACAGTCGAGACATCGTTTGGCTTCGGTTAGCGCCTGAGTGAGGGTGAGACCTTTGTTTACCTCTTCAAGACGTGTCGTGGCCCTGTAGACGGGGTCGAGTTCGGGCATCTGACAGCGTTCTATCTGTGTGCGGTCTTTTGCCTTCATGCTCTTGCGGAGGGTCTCTCGCCATGGTGCTTTGCGGTCGAGCAGTTCTTCGAGTGGTGTGGTGGTATCCATCTCGCTTGCCTGCTTGACGAGGCTGGCTTCTGTATGCGGTGTGTCGGTGGCATGGCAATGTTGCCAGTCGACGGTGATGTGGCTCATCTCTTCTTGCTCTACATTGCGGAACGAACCTGCTCGTTTGAGCATTTCATCAAAATCTACCTGATGACCATCAAATTCGGGACCGTCTACGCATACAAAACGGGTCTTGCCGCCTACGGTGATTCGGCATGCTCCACACATGCCTGTGCCGTCAACCATAATGGTGTTGAGTGAAACATCGGTTGGTATGTTGTATTTCTTGGTCAGCAGACAGCAGAATTTCATCATTATGGCGGGACCTATTGCAAAGCATTTGTCTACTTTTTCGCGCTGAATGACTTTTTCCATGCCTACTGTGACTACACCTTTCTCACCGTATGAGCCATCATCGGTCATGATGATGACTTCGTCGGATGATGCTCGTACTTCGTCTTCGAGTATGATGAGGTCTTTGCTGCGGCCGGCTATGACGCTGACAACACGGTTGCCTGCAGCCTTGAGTGCTTGAATGATGGGGAGCATGGGGGCTGTGCCTACACCTCCGCCTGCACAGAGTACGGTACCATAGTTTTCTATATGTGTGGCTTTGCCGAGTGGACCTACTACGTCTGTAATCTCTTGTCCTACCTCCATGTCGCAGAGTCGGGTAGAGGAGAGTCCCACTTTCTGTACTACGAGGGTGATAGTACCTTTTTCTATGTCTGCACCGGCTATGGTGAGGGGCATACGTTCACCTTTCTCTCCACAACGTACAATGACAAAATGTCCTGCCTTACGGCTTTTGGCTATAAGGGGTGCTTTTACTTCGAGTTTGAATACTTTCTCAGAAAACTGAGTCTTGCTTACTATTTCAAACATTTTTCGATATTGTGATTTGAAAATTGAAAGTGCGAGTCTCTTTCTGTTTGAGAAAGGTGGTTTTAGTCCACTTCCAATTTATGTCGTTTTATTGTGATTCAATTGATTATATCTGTCCCCATGTATGGTACGAGAGCTGCTGGGATTCTGATGCCGTCCTCTGTCTGATTGTTCTCAAGTAGGGCTGCCACTATGCGTGGGAGTGCAAGGGCAGAGCCGTTGAGGGTGTGGCAAAGCTCGGTTTTACGCGTCGTGGCATTGCGGTATCTGCACTTGAGGCGGTTGGCCTGATAGGTGTCGAAATTAGATACCGAAGAGACTTCAAGCCAGCGTTGCTGTGCCTCGGAGTAGACCTCGAAATCGTAGCAGATGGCAGATGTGAACGAAGCGTCTCCTCCGCAGAGTCTCAGTATGCGGTATGGGAGCTCGAGCTTTTGGAGTAGCCCCTCGACGTGTGCCAGCATTTCCTTGTGGCTTTCGGCTGAGTGCTCGGGCGTGTCGATGCGTACGATTTCTATCTTGCTGAACTCGTGCAGACGGTTCAGACCGCGTACGTCCTTGCCGTACGAGCCAGCCTCGCGACGGAAACATTGTGTGTAAGCGCAGTTTTTGATAGGCAGATCCTTTTCGTCGAGGATAACGTCGCGGTAGATATTTGTGACTGGTACCTCGGCTGTAGGTATGAGATAGAGGTCGTCGAGGTCACAATGGTACATCTGCCCTTCTTTGTCGGGGAGTTGCCCTGTGCCGTAGCCCGATGCTGCGTTTACGACTGTAGGTGGCATAATCTCTTCGTAGCCGCTCTTGCGTGCTTCGTCGAGGAAGAAGTTGATAAGAGCTCGTTGCAGACGGGCTCCCATGCCGCGGTATACGGGAAATCCTGCCCCTGTAATCTTGACTCCGAGGTCAAAATCTATGAGATTGTACTTGCGAGCCAGTTCCCAATGTGGCAGTCGGGCTGTTTCAATGATGGGGTTTGCGTCCCAGTTGCCTACCGTATCACGCCCCTCTACACACTCTTTGAGGTTGGACTTGACCACCCAATTGTCTTCGGCACAGCTGCCTTCTGGAACTTCGTCATAGGGAATGTTGGGAATTTGGCAGAGGAGGCGTGTCAGCTCCTGTTCGGACTGTGCCTTTTTCTCTTCGAGATTTTTCCCCATCTCCTTGAGTGTTGCTACCTGAGCCTTGACCGCATCAGCATCGTCTTTCAAGCCTTGCTTCATGAGCTTACCAATCTCGCCTGCCAGTTTCTTGGCCTCTGCAAGGTTCTGGTCGAGTTGCGTCTGTGCCTCGCGGCGCTCGCGGTCTACGGCTATGACCTGCTCGATTGCCTGGCGCGCTCCAGCAAAGTGCTTCTTCTCAAGACCAGCAATGACGTGTTCGGTCTGTTCTGTAATGAGTTTTAATGTCAACATATTTGTTGTATGTTATATTTGTTGTTTTAATTTTTTACTTCAAGTATGAAACGTACCCCTTTGTGGAAACTTTCATCAATCGTAAGTTCGCCTCCCATCTTGTATGCCATTATGGCACAGGTGGGATACAGCATACCATCGTTTTGAGCCTCTCCGTTAGACTGGGAGAAAGCGGTAAACATTGTGCTACGCTCCTGCTCGCTGAGCTCCATTCCTGCTGCGCTTATTAGGAACTGGGCTGTATGAGGGTTACGTTTTCTAAAGCTTAAGGTGATACGTTGTGTAGCTGTATGGGCAGATGCGTCGTTTATGATAGAGTTGAGCACCTCGCTAACGGACTCCGAATTGATTGGAAATGAAATTTTAGGAGCATCTGTGTGTATCTCTACGCTGGGGTGCTGATGGTCAGACACAATCTGTTCGCACAATTTTCCTATATTGACTTCCGATGTTTCGTAGCGTTCATCTCTCGTCTGCTCAAGATTCATGTATCGCTCTATGTGATGCAACATAGTAGAGAGAGCCTTGACTTCGGCTTGAGCGTCGTTACCTTGTGCAATTTTGTCCAACGAGGGTTGTAGCATTTGGCTGATGTTGCTCATGAAGTGTGACTTCTGAGTGTTTGACTCGTTGCTAATCTTTAGACTTTGTCGCAACTTGTAGTTAAGACGTAGGTTTTTAATCAAAACGAGCGTGAGGAGAGCAAGGGCTGCTGCCAACGCTATGGCGAGTATTGAGAGAAAGCCTATCCACCACTTCTGACCTGAGATGTTGTCCTGCTTGAGACTGATGTCCTGACGCGCTTCTGCGAGGCTGTCTTTGAGCAGGCGTATCTCAGCCGTGGCTCGTATGGCTGCAATCGAGTCGAGCCATGAGGCATAGATATTGCCAATGACCTGCTCCATCGGACGGTCATGAAGCTTGCGTGCCTGTTGCAACATCTGTTTGAAACATAGCTCTTTGCCGTTATCATCCTTACCGTTTGAGCGAGTATTGAGTATCTCAGTATAGCTCTTCCGCGCAACGTCGGTCATACCCTGACGCCAAGCCCATTGGGCTTTGGTTATGAGCATATCTTCGATTATGTCGGTTTGCGAAGTAGCTCGTGCCAGAGCCTCCATGCGTGCTATTCTCTCTGCCATCTGGGCTTTTTTGCCGAGTCGGCTATACATAGAGTAACGCTGTTTCTCGACGAGATACTTGAGGTCGTTGCGTCCTTCGGCATAGGTGTCGGCTTCGCGTAGTTTAGCAAAAGCCTCTTGCCAGAGATGTGAGGCTACGAGTTGCTCAGTCCTTTCGATTCCATTCTCCACTTTATCTTGCAAAGCATCAGCCTTGATGCTGAGGAGGGAGGCTCCAAACAAAACAGTTGTGACGATTATTCTAATGTGTTTCATGCTTGTATATTTCAGTCGTTTAGTGTCGGTAGTGAATCTCGTACCCCATCTTGACCATGGGGGAATACGTGCGCGTGCCCTTTGATACCTTCTCCGCCCGCTGGAGGGTCTTGCGCTCCATGCGTTTGACCTTCTCACGAGATTCAAGCAACTGTCGCCCTTTCTCGATAGCCTTGTTTAGGTCAAACTGTACGGGATTGTCGACTTTGCGCCAAGGCATATAGACTCCTCCGCCAATATCCTTACATTCGCGGTACGAACGGAAGATGCGTGTTGTATATTCGGCACGGCGTATGCCCCAGGTGCCGTCGACGATATGGAGGGTCTGACGTTCGCGCAGCTCGCCGTGATAGCGACGAGCCTTGAGAATATAGATGGTCTTGCCTCCCTCTTCGAAAGTCCCTTCCATCTTGATTTCAAATTTTTGCCTATATTTGGGGTCGCATAGAGTGTTCTCGCCATAGAGCTCGTCAAAAAGGTCGAACTCGCAGAAGTCGAAGAGCTGACGCTGAATCTTCTCCTTCATGTCAGAGGGGCCTTGGAGTATTTTGCCCTTGCCATATTGCACTTTGCCGTTGCGGGCAGTATGTGTAGTCTGCAGATGGACCTCGGTAGTCGGGCGCGACATGGCATAGTTGAACAAGCCCCATAGTCCCTTGGTGCGCAGATACATCTGAGCGGCAAACATGAGGGTCTTTGGGGCAATCTCTGGAATGATGTCCACATCGCGTACCATGACGCTGATGTCGGCATTGGCAGTATAGTTGAGCCGCTTGCGGTTTTCTTTGGCCTTGCGGTAGACGTTGTCGAGAATATAGGTGACGGGGTCACTCCCGTCGGGGGTGACGAGCAGTTCTCTCATGATAAAGAGAGGCTCGTTGATAGTGTCGTGGTACATCCACGACTTGTCTTTGTCGTTTTGAGCTGACGCCGGCATTATGACTGCCAGCGTCAACGTTAGTATAAACAATATTCTTTTCATCGGTTGATGAAAGCAAGTATCTGCTCTGCGTGAATCTTGGTCTTGATTTCTTTGGGAGTAAAAATCTTTTCGATTATGCCCTCCTCGTTGACGAGGTAAGTCGTGCGTAGAGTACCTATGGTGCGACGGCCACATGCCACCTTCTCACCCCAGCAACCGAGTTGCTGCAATAGAGTGGTCTCAGTATCGGCTATGAGGGGAAAGTCGAGACCCTGAGCGTCGGCAAACTTCTTTTGAAGTGATTGCTTGTCTTTGCTCACTCCGATGATATCGTA
>CALZLQ010000067.1 GCA_945788385.1 uncultured Prevotellaceae bacterium | reverse complement strand
AACCTCAAAACCTCAACTAAGCAATTGCGTCAAGAATATGTCTGCGAAGAGTATGAGTATGCTGCTTGACACTACTGCGTTGGTGCTGGCCTTGCCTACGTCAAACGAGCCTCCCTCGACGGTGTAGCCGTAGTAGCTGCTTACCGAGGCTATGATGAAAGCGAAGAAGAGGCTCTTCAGAAGGCTCATCCATACGTACCACTGGTTGAAGTCGTGCTGGAGCCCTATAGTGAGGTCGTCAGCAGTAATGACGCCCATGAGGCTGGTGGCGTACGCCCCGATGAATCCAAAGGTCATGGAGAAGATGACGAGGAATGGTATCATAGTCATCAGGCCGAGTATCTTGGGCAGGATGATGAAGCTTGCCGAGTTGATGCCCATTATCTCAAGTGCGTCGATTTGCTGGGTCACACGCATGGTGCCTATTTCTGAGGCAATGTTTGAGCCTACCTTGCCTGCAAGTATCAGACACATGATGGAGCTGGAGAACTCAAGGAGCATGATTTCGCGCGTGGTGTAGCCCGTAGTGAAGCGTGGCATCCACGGTGAGGCGATGTTGAGCTTGATCTGTATGCAGATTACTGCTCCGATGAAAAACGAGATGAGCAGCACGATGCCTATGCTGTCTACTCCAAGCGAAGACATTTCTTTGATGTATTGCTTGAAAAACATGCGCCACTTCTCGGGCAGCGATGCTACTCTGCCCATGAGGGTGAGGTAGCGGCCAAAGGCGGCAAGACCATCTATTATCATCATATCATTTCGTCTCCTTGTTGGTTTGGCTTCTTTACTTCTGGCGTATGAAGATGTTTATGGGGCAGCCGCTGAAATTCCATCGCTCGCGTATCTTGTTCTCGAGGAATCGCTTGTATGGCTCCTTGACATACTGGGGGAGATTGGCGTAGAACACGAAGGTAGGTACGTGTGTCTCCGGTATCTGGCTGCAGTATTTTATCTTGATGTATTTGCCCTTGATTGATGGGGGTGGGTATGCCTCGATAAGGGGGAGCATCTCTTCGTTGAGACGTCCTGCGGTGATGCGGCGTGTGCGGTTTTCGTAGACGTCTTTGGCGGTCTCAAGTACCTTGAAGATGCGTTGCTTGGTCAGGGCTGAGGCAAAGATGATGGGGAAGTCCGTGAATGGTGCCATGCGTTCGCGTATGGCTTGTTCGAAGGTCTTCTGTACGATGACGCTCTTGTCCTCGACGAGGTCCCACTTGTTGATGACCACGACCAGTGACTTGTTGTTCTTCTGTATGAGCTGGAAGATGTTGAGGTCTTGCGATTCGATGCCTCGCGTGGCGTCAATCATCAGGATGCATACGTCGGAGTTCTCGATGGAGCGGATTGAGCGCATGACGCTATAGAACTCAAGGTCTTCGTTGACCTTGCTCTTCTTGCGTATGCCGGCGGTGTCTACGATGTAGAAATCAAAGCCGAACTTGTCGTAGCGGGTGTAGATGCTGTCGCGTGTGGTGCCCGCTATGTCGGTGACGATGTGGCGGTCTTCGCCTATGAAGGCGTTGATGAGGCTTGACTTGCCTGCATTGGGGCGTCCCACTACGGCAAAGCGTGGTATCATCTCGTCGGGCATCTCGTCGCTGTTCTTGGGCAGCTTGGCGATGATGAGGTCGAGCAGGTCGCCTGTGCCCGAGCCTGTGGCGGCACTGATGCAGTAGGGGTCGCCGAGACCGAGCGAATAGAACTCGGCAGCGAGCCACGTCTCGTTGTTGTCGACCTTGTTGCTGACGAGTATGACGGGCTTTTTCGTGCCGCGCAGTATGCCTGCCACTTGCTCGTCGAGGTCGGTCACTCCGTTTTGTGCGTCGACGAGAAAGAGTATGAGGTCTGCTTCGTCGGTGGCGAGCTGCACTTGTTTGCGTATCTCGCCTTCGAACACATCATCACTTTTTACTACCCAGCCTCCTGTGTCTACTACCGAAAACTCGTGCTTGCCCCACTCGCACTTGCCATACTGGCGGTCACGTGTGGTGCCTGCCTCGTCGCTGACGATGGCATGACGGGTCTGGGTCAGACGGTTGAAGAGGGTGCTCTTGCCCACATTGGGGCGTCCTACTATCGCTACTAAATTTGACATACGTTGTTCAGTCTTTTAAATCATAGCCGAATTGCTTCATGGCGCGGCTGCTCTGTCGCCAGTCTTTGTCGACCTTGACGAAGGTCTCAAGGTAAATGCTCTTGCCGAAGAATTTCTCCAACGACTTGCGTGCTTCGCTCGATACACGCTTGATGGCCACTCCCTGGTGTCCGATGATGATGCCTTTCTGTGAGTCGCGCTCTACATATATGACTGCGTTGATGTGTATGGAATGCTCTGTCTCCTTGAATTGCTCCACCGCGACTTCTACGCTGTATGGTATCTCTTTGTCGTAGTACAGCAGTATCTTCTCGCGTATTATCTCGGTGACGAAGAAACGCGCCGGCTTGTCGGTCCATTGGTCTTTGTCAAAGTAGGCTGGCGACTCGGGCAGCAATTCCTCTATCCTCTTGAGCAGCTGTTCGACTCCGAAGCGGTGCAATGCGCTGATGGGCATGATCTCGGCTTGGGGGAGCACTCCGTGCCACTCGTCGACCTTGGCCTGCAGAGCCTCTTGGTCGCTCAGGTCTATCTTGTTGACAAGCACTATGACGGGGACGTTCATCTTGGAGACTTTGTCGAGAAACTCCTGGTTCTTGTCGGGAGTCTCGACCATATCTGTCACATAGAGCAGTACGTCTGCGTCCTGCAACGCGCTCTCTGAGAACTGGAGCATCTGCTCCTGGAGCTTGTAGTTGGGCTTGAGCACTCCGGGGGTGTCAGAGAAGCATATCTGCATCTCGGGGGTGTTGAGTATGCCCATGATGCGGTGACGCGTGGTCTGCGCCTTGAATGTCGCTATGGATATGCGCTCCCCAACGAGCAGGTTCATGAGTGTTGACTTGCCTACGTTGGGGTTGCCTACTATGTTGACGAATCCTGCTTTATGAGACATTACCCTTGCGTTTTGCGTACCATTCCTCGCGGCTTATCTCGCCTTCCTTGTAGAACTCGGCTGGCTCCTTGGCAGCTTCTTGGGCTCCGTCGTAGCCCCATACCATATAGCTTGCTCCCCATGAGAAGCCTGCTCCGAAGGCTGTGAAGACAAGCTTGTCGCCCCTCTTCAGCTGTGGCTCATATTCCCAAAGAGCCAAGGGCAGGGTGCCGCCTGAAGTATTGGCCATGTGGTCGATGTTGATCATCACGTGGTCGTGGTCCACGCCGATACGGTTCGCAACGGATAGCTCGATATTGATATTGGCCTGGTGGGGTACTACCCAGTCGACATTGTCCTTGTCCAAGCCGTTGCGCTTGCAGATGTCCTTGACTGCGCTCGACATGTTGAGCACTGCGTGCTTGTAGACTGCACGCCCTTCCTGGTATACGGTGTGTTCGAGAGCGTCGACAGTGTCGTGGGTAGGCATCTTGGCAGAGCCGCCCGCTTTCATGCAGAGGTTCTCCAGCCCTTGGCCGTCTACGTGATAAACGCCGTCTATCAGACCTGTGTCTTCGGTGGTGGCTTCAATCATCACTGCTGCCGCTCCGTCGCCAAAGATGGGGCAGGTGTTGCGGTCTGTATAGTTGGTCATTGACGACATGTGGTCGCCACCGATGAGGATAATGCGCTTGTAGCGGCCCGAACGGATATAACTTGCTGCTGCTTCCATGCCGAACATGAATCCGGCACATGCTGCCTCCATGTCGTAGCCCCATGCGTTCTTGAGCCCAAGTGCTCCGATTACCAATGAGGCTGTCGAGGGGAAGTGATAGTCTGGAGTAGTGGTAGCCACGATGACCATTTCTACAGATTCTGGGGCCACACCGGTCTTGCGCAGCAGCTGCGCGGCAGCACGTGTCATCATGTAGCTGGTGCCGCTGCCCTGTTCGGGCTTGAGGATATGGCGTGTCTTGACGCCTATACGCTCCATAATCCAAGCATCGCTTGTGTCTACGATTTGCGACATTTCGTCGTTGTCCAGAATATAGTCAGGTACGTAACCGCCAATTCCAGTTATTACAGCATTTATCTTTTCCATGAATTAATAAAATAAGCCTTGTCTCAAAACAAAGCAGTCACAAGGAGATTGTGGGCACTCCTTGCGACTGTATTCTTAGAAACTCACTGCCCCAAGGGCGAATTATGCCTCCTTCTCGATGGCAAGCTTGCCACGATAGTAACCGCATGAAGGACATACTGTGTGGTATACGTGAAATTCACCACAGTTCGGACATACTGCCAAAGCTGGAGCTACGGCCTTGTCATGAGTTCTTCTCTTGAGAGTACGAGTCTTTGACTGTCTTCTTTTAGGATGTGCCATTTTCTTTTACGCTTTATATTTAATTATTATTGTTCTTGAGTTTTGCCAAGGCAGCCCATCGTGGGTCAACCTCTTTTGGTCCTTCGGGTCTGAGGCGCGCCATGACCTCCGCGTCGCACTCTCCGTCGGGGTGAACGTGGCGGATAGGTATCTGGAGCGCGGCAATCTCGTAGATATGCCACGCGAGGTCGATGACACCGCTGCTCTCGGCAATCACTATTACCTCGCCGTCGTCATCGTAGACCTCTCCCAAACGTACCGTCAGGTCCTGCCTGGTATGGATAGGCAAGTCCATCAGAGCCAAGCACCTGTCACACTCAACCTTCACAGTGCCGTCGATTTGGAATTCCAAATCGTAGCCTTCGTGTGTCCGTTTCACCCTAAGCGAGACATCAAGCGTGCCTTGTCTGATTTCCGGCCCTTGGACAGCGGAGAAGAAGTTGTCCTCCAGCAGCCAGCGATACGACACAGTATCCTCTGTCATGCCCTTGAGATCCACCTTGTATCTGTCCATAGTATCCATCGGCTTGCAAAGTTATTACTTTTTTGGCAAACAAGAAAGTTTTTCATGTACTTTTTTTGCCAATTGGATGAAAAAGAGTATTTGATGCGTCAAAACCTCAGTTCAATCCTGAAAGTAGTCCCCTCGCCAATCTGACTGCTTTTCACGAAAATGTGACCGCGGTGATATTCTTCCACTATCCGTCGTGCGAGCGACAATCCCAAGCCCCAGCCGCGGCTCTTGGTGGTGAAGCCCGGCAAGAATACCGTCTCCCAGTATTTGGGCAATATGCCCTTGCCCGTGTCTGACACCTCGACGACGTTGTACGAAGCCTCACGCTTTACGACGATGTTGATGCTGCCCTCGCCGCTCATGGCGTCAATGGCATTCTTGCAGAGGTTTTCGATGACCCATTCGAACAGCGGCGCACAGAGCCGTGCCTTCACTCCGCCCTCGGGCAGGTCGAGGCTGATGCGGACTTTGTTGCTCGTGCGCTGAGTTATATAGTCAACCACACGTGTCGTCACTTCGCCCAAGTCGCACATCTTGAGCTCAGGAAGCGAGCCTATCTTCGAAAATCTCTCGGCGATGAGTTCAAGTCGCTTTACGTCTTTCTCCATCTCAGGGATAAGCTCATCGTCTGGGTGTGACTCCTTGAGCACTTCCACCCATGCCATGAGGCTGCTGATAGGAGTGCCAAGCTGGTGGGCAGTCTCCTTGCTCAGTCCGACCCACACCTTGTTCTGCTCTGCTCGCTTGCTGCTGAGTAAGGCAAAGATGGCGACAACGACAAACACCATGACTATGCCCAACTGTATGTAGGGCCACAGAGTCAGACGTATGAGCAGGCGCGAGTCGTCATAGCAGACATCGAGCCACTCCGTGTCGCTGAGATTGATGCGTATGGCATGATAGGAATCTCGGAGTCCGTCGGTATTGCGCTCCATTTGCACTCTGCCGTCCTGGTCGTAGACTACCACGGGGATAGTGTTATTGCTGTTGAGCACACGCAATACCAGCGAGAGGTCAGTATTCTCGTCTGCCGCACCGAAGCAACGCATAGCCTCAGCCCAAGTCTGCATTTTCTCCCTCTCTTCGCTCTTGAGGTCATGCACCAGAAAATGACTCACGATCAACGACGCGATACTCAAGAGCACCGCTGCCGTAATCAAAATTATCTTGACCTGTCTTATCCTGTCAGTCCATTGCATAACAGGTATATAACGTAGGCAAAAGGCAAAATATTGCTTGCACTACAGAGTATCAGAACAAGAAGGTATGTCGGAAATACAACTTATCTTTTGATTTTCTCAAAAAATGTTTGCAACATAAAATAAAAAATCATACCTTTGCACAAAACAACATCAATTTTATACAACAAAACATGCTTGCAGTATCACAAAATAATCAAAAAATAACTGCCAAAATATTTGGTAGTTTGAATTATTTTGATAGCAAGCAAGCAAGCAAGCAAGCAAGCAAGCAAGCAAGCAAGCAAGCAAGCAAGC
>CALZLQ010000066.1 GCA_945788385.1 uncultured Prevotellaceae bacterium | reverse complement strand
AAATGCGCTGAATTATTTCGATTGCCTTGTCATATTTGCCTTGTTTTATGTATATTCGGGCCATCGCTTCGGTCAAAACTCCTGTACCGACGTCGTTTTGCTGGGATTCGTCGATGTGTGGAGTGCCGCTTTCGGGGAGGTCGCTGATTTCAAAGCGGCCTTCGTTGTTGGAGAGGAAATCGTCAATGATGTCCTGTCCTTGCATTGGCGGGGCTTGGGTAGGGGTGGCGGTGCTCTCCATCTTCATCTCCATCTGCATGAGGTATGCCATGTAGTCTTGGGTGGCATCGATGGTGTGCTTGGCCGAGGGGCTGGGGCTTGGCATGTTGCCGATGAAGTTGTCGATGAGGGTTTGGGTACGGTCTTCTTCGTCTATCTCAACTGCCCGTGACTGGCGTACTGCCGGCGACTCGGGGGTATGGTTGTCTGCCTCAAACATCTGGAATAGAGTCTGACGTGAGGGGACGTAGATGGCAGCCTTGTGAAGCTGCTCGTTGAAGGCCGAGTCGTGCATCTTGTAGAGGGCGCGAAGCAGGAGTATGCGTGCGGCGTGATAGTAGGGGTATCTCTCTACCATGCTGCGCAGGTGTTCTACGGACTGGCCGTCGAGCATATCGCTCTGTCGTATGTAGTCGATTACTTGTCGTGACATGTTACCAATTTGCTACGGTGGCGTTAAATATTTGTTCGGTGATGTCCTTGCACATCTCGGTGACGAGTTCTTCCTGTACGGTGATGAGCTGCTGAGTGGCGTCGTAGGTGGTCTGGGCGGTAAACTTCTGTTCGAAGTCTTCTTCGTGCTTCTTGTTGTTGGTGAAGCGCACGTTGACGGTCATCTTGAGCTGCACTTGGTTGGAGTAGCCTGAGTTTGAGACTCCCTTGTTGAACTGATCGAAACCTACTATCTCGCCTTCGAGCACGAGGTCGCCGTTGCGCTTTACCTGGCGCAGGCGTGTCTGACTGGCAAAGATATCTGTGAGTTTGTTTTGGAATATGGACTGCATCGGAGCCCATACATAGGTGGAGCGTATGGGGAAGGCTCCTATCTGTATGGTCTTTGTCTGGGTGTAGTCGATGCTTGCGCCGTTGAACTTATAGTTGATGGTGCAGGCAGCGAGTGTAGTCATACTTATCACAAGAATGACTGTCAGTATGATGATGCTGCGACTTGTAGGGTTATTCTTCGATACCATAGTCTTTGATTTTTCTGAATAGGGTACGCTCGCTGATACCCAATAACTGGGCTGCCGCCTTGCGACGGTTGTGAGTCTTTTGCAGGGCCAGGATTATGTTGCGGCGCTCCATCTCTTCGAGGTTCAGGCTGTCATCGATGGTCACTTCGTAGGCGTCGTCGTAGTCTGTGCGTTGTGGCCCTGGGGTGGAAGTCTGTATGACTATGTGTTGGGGTTCTGTAGTCTCAACGGGTGTGTCAGGCTCGCTCTGCGTGTATTCCTGTACGGCGGGCTGATAGCTGTGGTCCTCGATTTGGAGTGGAGCGTGACGCTCATGGCTGCCCATGTGGTACGTAGCCTTGAGAGCTTCGACCTCTTTGCGGAGTTGCAACACTGCGCCCATGAGCCACTTTATCTCGTTTTCGTAGTCGTGCATACCGCCTTCGCTCCCGCGCCCTGATATACGTCGGAGTGAATGGCTCTCTCCTTGCCCCGCTACGATACCGTAACGCTCCAGTATGGCAGGGGTAATCTGCACTCCGCGCTCCATGATGCTTAGATTTTGTACGATATTCTTGAGTTGGCGTATGTTGCCGGGCCATTTGTATGTCATTACTACCTGCTCAGCCTCGGCGTTGAGTCTTATGGGCTCGGGTATGCGGTACTGCTGGGCGGTATCCATGGCAAACATCTTGAAGAGCAGCACGCTGTCTATGCCACGTTCGCGCAGAGGCGGCATCTTGATATTGATAGTGCACAGCCGGTAGTAGAGGTCCTCGCGAAAACGTCCTTCGCGTATGGCACTTGGTATATCGACATTCGTGGCTGCCACGATGCGCACGTCAGTCTTGCGTGGCTGGTCGCTGCCTACACGTATGTATTCACCCGTCTCAAGGACGCGGAGCAGTCGAGCCTGCGTGGTCATGGGGAGCTCACCGACCTCGTCGAGAAAGAGTGTCCCTCCGTCGGCGGCACCAAAGTAGCCTTCGCGTTCGTCTATGGCTCCTGTGTATGAGCCACGTTCGTGTCCGAAGAGTTCGGAGTCGATAGTACCTTCGGGGATGCTTCCACAGTTGATGGCTATATAGCGTCCACGCTTGCGAGGGCTCTGGTCGTGAATGATGCGTGGGATAATTTCTTTGCCCACACCGCTCTCGCCCTGTATCAGTACGCTAAGATCCGTACGTGCTACCTGTAGTGCGGTGTCGAGGGCGCGTTCGAGTTTCTCGTCGCGTCCTACGATGTGGTAGCGAGCCTTGATGTCTTGGATTGTAGGATTGTTCATGGTGGATTATGTTTTGAGCAAAGCTTGCAGTATTAGTATGTCTTGTGGATAGGTAATCTTGAAATTGGTAGTCTCGCCTTGTGCGGCAAACAGGGGGGTGTGGCCGAGCTCATTGGCGAGGGTGTAGAGTGATTGCGACTCTGTGATGCCACGTTGCTCAGCCTGTACCATCATTGCCTTGAGCTCCCCGAGAGGGAAAGTTTGAGGCGTCTGAGCCAGGAGAAGACTCTCGCGCGGTATGAAAGACTGTGAGGCTGTGCCCGAGGGCGTATCCTTGTGACGCCAGTCATCTTTGTCTATGACCATAAAGCTCTCTTGGCTCGGCAGGGCAGTTATGGCATTGCCCTTGCTGAGACAGACGGCTATGTTACGGCTAATGATGTCTTGCGAGACGAGTGGTCTCACAGCATCGTGTACGAGTACTATGGTGTCATCGCTCTCGTGCCTGGCGAGTGAGGCTATGCCGTTGCGCAGAGACTGGTAGCCGCTGCTGCCGGCACTGATACATGAGCCAAACTTGGTGATGCCAGCCTCCTTGGCCATTTGCGCCACGCTGCCTTGCCATTGCAGCGAGACCACGACGTGTATGGTATTCACGAGCTGGTGTCGCTGAAAGGCATACATCGTGTGCTGGAGGACGGTATGGCCGTCTACCATGACATATTGCTTGGGGATACTCATATTCATGCGGCTCCCTTCGCCTCCTGCCAATATGAGAGCTACGCTGTGTGGCATAATAACTTGTCGCAGATGTTTTTGCAGATATTCTCGTGGCGGCGTATCATGTAAATCTTGAGGACCTCAAAGACGGTAATCTCAACGATAGGGTAGACGTATGGCACTCCCAGCCCTATGCTGAGAAACATTACTGCCACCCTCGTGTCGAAGGTCAGGATATTGGTCAGGGGCATCAGCGTACGGCTCTGACGGCAAAACTCTTCTCGCAAGTTCGCAGGTATGTCATCGCCATACCTCTCTGCAAGGAGCGATTTCATCTCGTGAAAATGCTTCACCTGCGCCTCCTGCCCCTGAGTATAGCGAGCGTAGAAGAAGAGGTACAGCTTGTGAAACCACTCGCTGCTGTTCCAGCGCAGAGCACGCATTTCGGCGAGCACCTTATCGGAAGAGTCCAACTCAGCCCTGTCCCTGCCGAGTCGGTAATACATGTGGATATTGCGGTAATAGTCGCTTATCGAACATTGGCGAGCGTGACAACGAAATCCTGCCCATGAGCAGAGCAGCCATATCCATGGCCCCCATGCCACGTCCGTAAAGGGAATGGTGTCAGACTGCATTCTCAGACAAAGGAAAACATAGATAGAGAAGAACCAAACGTCTCCGCCAAAACCATCGAGTATACGGCCTATCAGAGTACACTTGTGAGTCATGCGAGCCAATTGTCCGTCAGCACAATCATACCAGTTCGCCCAAATGAGCAGCAGCATGCCAATGACATTCATGCCCAAGTCCCTTTGATAAAAAAACCACCCGCTGGCGCCCCCAATGACGATGCTTGCCAGCGTGACCACGATAGGGTGCACCCCGAGACGCGCAAAGAGACGCGCCCAGAGATAACCAGGCGTGCGAGTCACGTAGAGTTCAAAGGGGCCTTCAGTTTCCTGGCATTTGAGCGTAGAGCGTACTTTATCTATCAGTTTCATTATGTGAAGTCAGAAATAGAGTCTTAGCTGCGTCTTGGGTCTTCCCTGCGGTCGTGGAAGAGCTTGGGCAGCGGATTGCTGCGTGCCACATCGTAATGCTTGCGTGCCGCGAGAATATCCTTGGCGAGGTATATACATTGGTTCAGGCTCTCGGGGGTAACGGGCGAGGTGGCTATCAGTTCGCGTCCCGTGGTGTAGACCACGCCATGTCCTTGAGAGAGTTCGAGAAAGGTATGAATGGCTTCGTTCTTGTCCTTGGTCAGCACCACGTCGTAGGCACTCAAATTGTCTATATCAAAGGCTGCAGCCACACGTGGTTTCTCGATGTTAAACTCGCGACGCAGAGTGTAGACAATATCGTCAATCTGCTCCTCCATGCCACACTCATCAGTAGCGAAGGCCAAGCGAATGTCGCCCCACACGAGCATGTCAATACCGCGCAGGCTGGCAGGGTTAAGCCGCCAGTCACCCTCGGCCGGGACAACGAGAATCGCATCCGTGATTCCCTCTTCCCAATCATGGAGAGCCGCATTTATACCATCTTCGCCCAAAGCGTCATAGAAGGTAGGGCTACAGATGTCAGACAGCATGTCTTTCTCGTCACTATCTTCAAAAACGCTTTTGACAAGAGCCTTGCCCCAGTCATCACTATGAGTTATACCTATTTTCAGAGGAGACATTGTTTAGTAGGAATTTAGTCAGTTAAATATGGTGATTACAGTTGTAAGTTTTCGCTGTCAAGGTTAAAAAGCCTGTGCCAGAGTTTCACGGCACTTTCTTCTCCTCCTCGACGCCGGGGTTAATCTCGATGACATACTGCTCCTCAGGCAGTTTCAGAGTGTAGAGCGAGCCCTCGAGACGACGTATCAGGCCGCGTTTCATCTTTTCGGGAGCATATACAAAGCCTTCGACCACGATGACCTTGTTGTTTTCCGTGTCCACGCGGTGATGGCTGACGTAGGGCCCTCCCATACAATCGTTGCGCATTATCCACAGCCCGCGCATCTCCATGGCATAGTTGTTGTGCACCACTATAGGGCGCACCACCGTGCAAAGCGTATCAGTCTGCATATACATGCCGGGCTTCTCGCCGGGGAGGTTGGCTTTCATCGCAGAGTCGCGCTTGTGACAGAGATACTCCTTGGTAAACGTCTGAGGTCCCTCGTAGGGGTAGGAATACATGACGATGTTCTCCAATCCACTCGCGGTATTGTTGCTCGTCCAGACGAAATCCTTTCCCTTCTTGTAAGACTGCAATTCCTTGGGAGCAAATATCTCGCAGTCGAAAATCTGCTTGGCAAGGTCAAAGGTGACCTTGGAATGCTTCTGTTTCAGATCCTTGACAAGGCGGTTCATTTCCGTACGGGTCAGAAAGTCAACGATGTCCTGGCGATGCTCCACGCAGAAGTTGCGAAACTCCTCCTCCGACGGAGAGTTGATGGTCAGGACAATCTGCTCCATAGCCCACTTGTCGCGAGTGAACTTCATCTTAGTCTGCGTAAACTGGCGAGAATCAATATTGACGATGATGATATTGCGGAATATATTGAGCACACGGTCAAAATCCTTCACCTCAGTCTGCGAGATGCGAAACGAACGCTCGCTCTGAGGCAGCATCGGCACATCAGTGTCAAGCACATCAAAGAGGGCACGGCCGTGAGGAGCCTTCCAGTCAACGCTGTCCATAACCACGAGCACCTCATAAGGACGTCCGCTCGCAGTAGGGAAGAAATTCTCCTTCTTGCACGCCGTCAGCGTGAGCGCAGCAGCAAAGAGTACAAGAGCAATCTTTTTCATTTTAACGTTTGGATTTGGTATTTAACAGCCCACACGCAGCCCAGATATCCTGACCGCGGCTGGCACGAATCGTAGTAGTCACCCCATGCTCCGAGAGATAGTCCCTAAGCCAGACGATACGCTCCTCGTCAGTAGTGTGGAAAGGCGAGTCAGGGATTTCGTGGAAACGAATCAGGTTGACACGACACTCCATTGGAGAGAGCAGACGCACCAGCTCCTCGGCGTGGCGAAGCGAATCATTCATGCCCGAGAACACGATATACTCAAACGAGAGCCTGCGCTGGTGAGACCAGTCCATCCTCGACAGCAGAGGCAGAAACTCCGTGAGCGAACAGCCATTCTCGGCAGGCATCATCTCAAGGCGCTCGTTGGCGAAAGGATTGTGCAGCGACACAGCGAGGTGGCAAGGACTCTCTTCGAGAAAGCGAACCAAGCCGCGCCGTACCCCCACGGTACTCACCGTGATACGCTTGGGGCTCCA
>CALZLQ010000065.1 GCA_945788385.1 uncultured Prevotellaceae bacterium | reverse complement strand
GAGGACTACTATGGTGCTGATGAGGGTGGCGATTGCTATGGGCCAGAGTTCGGCCTTGATGATGTCAAAGTAGAGCATCAGTGCTACCCCTGGTGGTATGAAGAAGAATCCGAGGTTTGCGACGAGAAAGTCAGACATAGGTTTTACCCATTGGAGCTTTACTATCTTCATCTGCAGTAGGGCTGTGAGTAGGAGCATGCCTATGATGCTGCCTGGCAGTGACAGATTTAGTGCCCATACGATTGCCTCTCCTATGGCGAGGCAACCAAAAATGATACTACATGGTTTTATCATAGTTTGTTTTTATTTAGTTGTGCCCAGATTTTGACATATTGGGTGTGCAGGTCGATGTGGGCTTGTAGTTTGTCGTATATGCTGTTGATTTCGGTATAGTACTCCAAGGCAGAGATTTCTCCGTGTTTGAGAGCTTTGCTCAGCAGGGCGAGAGTCTCGTTCATCATGCGTATGTCTGTATGGTCGAGAACGGAGCGGAGTTGGTATAGTTGCCGGGTGAGGACTTGTCGCTCTGCTGCTACTGCTTGGCGTGCCATTTGTGCTTGGTATGTTGCGCTTTGTTGGCGTAGGAGGGCCGCTCGGGTTTTGCTTTTGGTGCTGAGTATGGGGAAATTGAAGCCTATGACGAAGCCGTTGCTGCTTTCGTCCATTTCCGTATTGCGACGGTAGCCTATGCTGATGTCGGGAAGCCACTCTTGGCGAGTGATGCGTACCTGACCCTGTGCAGCGCGTGTAGCAGCTTCGCTTTGTGCTATGAGGGGGTCTTCGTGTGAGATGGTGTCAGCCATGAGTGTGGTGATACTATTGTCATCAATATGAGGGAAGAGGGTGTCGCTGACGTTGAGGGGTATGCCTCCGTTGAGATCCTGCAGCTGGCGCCTGAGGTCGTCGCGCTGGTTGAAGGATTGGGCAACGAGTCCTTGTACCTCGATGCGGTCAAGCTTGACTTTATTCAGCTCTAAGATATTGGCATCGCCTGCTTTCATACGTGTTTCATACATGTGCTGCACTATAGAGTCGCCCTGAAGTCGTCTGGTGAGCATATTGATGACTTGGTTGATGCGGACAATGTCGAAATAGAGAAATTGTGCGTTGAGTAGCACTTCACGTCGCTGCAGAGCGTATTGGCTCTTGCCGAGTGTGGTTTGTAGTTGAGCCTGACGCTTGCGTGAGGCGTATTTCGTGGGGAAGTCGAATTCTTCGCTGATTACCATCTCGCTTGAAGCGACGCCGGAATATCCTTTGTTGAAAAAGGGAGAGTATTCCAACGATGGCCCCGTAAGGGAATTCTCACTCCGAATATCGAGCACATCAGCTTCGATATCGTGCTTCAGAGCTTTGAGGCTGAGATTGTTGGATTCGACTTGGCTCAGCACATGGCTCATCTGCCCCCATGCATTCAGGGCCAATGCCAATAGACTAATTATGCTTGTTAATCTTCTCATACACTATAGGGATAATAAAGGCATTCAGTAGGGTAGAACTGATGAGACCACCGAGTATGACTTTGGCCATGGGAGACTGAATCTCGTTGCCCGGCAGGTCGCCGCCAAGGGCTAAGGGCACGAGTGCTAAAGCCGACGTCAACGCTGTCATCAATATAGGGTTGAGACGTGAGAGTGAGCCTTCGACTATTGCCTCGCGCAGACTCATTCCTGATTCGTCGCGCAGACGGTCATACTCAGCAAGCAGTAGTATGCCACCGCGTGTGGCTATGCCAAATAGCGAGATAAATCCTATGATGGCAGGAATACTGAGTTCTCCAGTGGTGAGAGACAGGGCAAAGATGCCTCCAATCAGGGCTAAAGGCAGATTGAGAAGCACCACGGCAGACTCCTTGACGTTGCCAAATTGCATGTAGAGCAGACAGAATATTATCAATACCGCCACAAAACAAGTCAGATAGAGCATACGGCTTGCCCTCTCCTGACTCTCAAACTGGCCTCCATATTCTATCCTATACCCTTCTGGTAGATCTATATCTTCGGCTATGCGTTTTCGTATGTCATCTACCACATCGCTCAATGCGCGTCCGTCGGTATTGGCAGAAATGACTATCTTGCGTTGTACATTTTCGCGGTTGATAGTATTGGGCCCCATAGCTGAGCTGATGTCAGCCACATCACTCATAGTGACTTGGCGTCCGTCCTGAGTGTCTATGACGAGATCCTTGATTTCTTCAAGGTCTGGAGTAGGGCTCTTTACGACAAGGTTGAAGGCTCGTCCAGCCTCATATACCTGCGACACCACTTCACCGCCGAGGTTGACCGCCAGAAACTCGTTGAACTGAGGCAGGGTAATCCCATTGCGGGCCATAATCTCGCGTCGTGGAGTAATCTTCAATTCAGGACGTTCGATTTGCTGCTCTACATTGAGGTCGGCTATGCCGTGAACGTCAGCAATACTCTCTTTGATACTATTGCCTATGGAGTACATCTTGTTGAGGTCCGTACCAAAGAGCTTTATGGCAATAGAGGCTTTAGTTCCTGAAAGCATAGCATCGATGCGGTGCGAGATAGGTTGTCCAATCTCGATGTTTGCCCCTGACAGGATAGACAGCTTTTGTCTGACATCATCGAGCAACTCCGTATGGCTGCGCTCCCCCAACGTGAAAGGCGCTTCGATTTCACACACATTGATGCCCAAAGCGTGTTCGTCAAGTTCGGCGCGCCCAGTCTTGCGTGCTACGGTGCGTATTTCGGGTATTTGCATGAGCAGTCTCTCTGCCCTGCGCCCGATAGAGTCGCTTTCGTCGAGTGAAATACCGGGCAGTGACGAAATGTTGATGGTAAACGATCCTTCGTTAAACTTAGGCAGGAAACTGCTACCCAACGACGCGAATATCACTGCGGCAATCACGAAAGCCACCACTGTCAAGCAGACTGCTCCTGTGCCACGCTCCAATACCCAAGGCAAAGCGCGTCGGTAATATTTCTTGAGCCATTCAGCTACGAAAGACTCCTTGGGCTCTGCGTGATTTTTGCCACCCAAGAGGTAACTGCACATTACGGGAGTGAGAGTCAGAGCCACTACCGTTGATGCAAACAGAGCCGTGACAAATGCTATGCCAAGGGGTACGAGCATACGTCCCTCCATGCCGCTAAGGAAGAAAAGAGGCGCAAAGCTGACCACGATAATCAGAGTAGAGTTGAGTATAGGCATACGCACTTCTTGCGAAGCGTCAAATATGATGTCGAGCCGTTGTCGCATTGAGAGCCCTGTCTTGCCACGCAGTTTCTTGTGGACGTTTTCCACATCCACGATAGCATCGTCTACCAATGACCCTATGGCTATGGCCAGACCTCCGAGAGTCATGGTGTTTATGCTGATGTCGAGCCCCCACAAGACTATCAGTGAAACAAGGAAGGCCAGTGGTATAGTTACCAACGAAATCAAGGTGGTGCGTATGTTGGCCAAGAATATCATCAACACCAGCACGACAAAGACAACTCCCTCCATGAGCGATCTCTGTACATTATTGATAGAACTGTCGATGAAATCAGCTTGGCGGAAGATGTCAGAAGCAATATGTATGTCAGCCGGCAAGGTGGTACTGACTTCGGCGAGCGCCCTGTCAAGCTCATCGGTCAGGTCGATAGTAGCCGTGGCAGGCTGTTTGGTCACGGTGAGCAGGACCGCAGGCTTGCCCCTATGACTTGCCGCTCCGAGACGTGGTGTCTGGCTGCCCACACAGATATCAGCGATGTCAGCGAGCGTCACGGCTCCGTCTCCATCAGTCCCTGTCGAAGGAGCTCTTACCAGGCAACTCTCTATCTTGTCAATATCGTTGGTAGACGTTATGCCGCGTACCAGATACTCGTTGCCGTATTCATAGATGACACCCCCGTTCGTGTTTTGATTCATACCTCGAGTGGCATCCATGACTTGACTCAACGTCACCCCGTAATGCTTCATCTTGCCATGATTGAGTCTGATCTGGTATTCCTTGATGTCACCGCCCAACACGCTTACTTGAGCCACTCCGCCCGTCGAGAGCAGTCGTGGCCGTATCACCCAGTCTGCATAGGTGCGGAGGTCCTGCAGTGAGGTTGAGTCGCTCGTCAGACCGATAATCATCACTTCGCCCAATATTGAGGATTGAGGGCCCAAAACAGGAGCACTGACCCCCTCGGGCATCAGACTTTGGGTGGCAGAAAGTTTTTCGTTGACAATCTGTCGTGCCAAATAGATGTCTGTGTCCCAGTCAAACTCAACCCACACTACTGAAAAACCATTGGTCGACTGAGAGCGCACCCTGCGCACCCCGGTACTGCCATTGACGGCTGTCTCAATCGGGAAGGTGACGAGTTGTTCAACCTCTTCGGCAGCCATGCCTCCAGCTTCGGTCATTACTACCACGGTGGGGGCATTGAGGTCAGGAAAAACGTCTACCTGTGTGTTGAGAGTGCAGTACATGCCGCCGATTACGAGCAAGACAGCACCGACAAGCACAAAAAGCCTGTTGTTGAGCGAGAAGCGTATTATGTTTTTTAGCATGTCGACTTAGCAGAAAAATATTAATGGCTGTGATTATGCGCTGGTATGCTTGCTGAGGCTGAGGCCAGGCGAACCTGTACTGCACCCCTTGTCACGACCTTGTCTCCTGGTTTTATGCCTTTGGTGATCTCCACTCGATCGCCATCGCTTTGGCCGAGTATGACCTCCTGCTTGCGATACCCGTCTTTGTCCATCTGGATATAGACATAGTGCAGACCTTGCTCTTCGGTCAGTGCTGTGATGGGGAGGGATATGACATTGTCGCGGTCGTGAGTAATCAGGTAAATTTCAGCGTATGAGCCTGGTACGATGTCGCCAGTGTTCTGAAACTCAAACGTCACCGGGATATATGCGCTGCCCCCTTCCGCAGAACGGCCGTAAGATTGCACTCTGCCACCCATGTCGGTGATATCGTATAGGCGGTCACTGTAGCTCGTGCGAAACTTGGCACACCGTATGCTTCCCAAATGGCCAAACTTGCGCTGTGGCACTTCGGCTCTGAGGTAGAGATGCTTGTTTTGGGTGATGACGGCAAGCATCTGCCCCGCTTCGACATAGTCTCCCTCTGCAACCAAGCATTGTTTGACATAGCCCCCCTTGGGTGCCGAGATTACAACGCCGCCAGCGCTGCGGTTTCTTTTTACACTTTGTAGTGTAAGCTCGGCCGATTCGTATTCAGCCTTGGCTACTTCGAGGTCCTTTTGGCTTACTATCTGCTCCTTGACGAGAAGCTGTGCTCGCTCATAGTCACGCTTGGCTCTCTCGTATTCTATACGTGCTCGCTCTATGGGATCTCCGTCAGCTACTTGCATATCCGCACTGGTGATGGCAAACATAGTGGCTCCAGACGCTATCTTCATGCCCTCGCTGACGTGCGTTCTATACGCTACCCTGCCACTGATGGTAGCCACCACAGCAGTCTCGTCGCACGATGCAGATATTACCTTGCCACTGGTGTGTATGACTCCATGAAACTTGCCCCGACTCACAGTCTCGACTTCTACACCTGCGGCTTTGGCCTTTTCGTACTCCAAGATGATTTCATCGGTGTGTGTGGCAGAGACCTCGGTCTTGGCTGATGTTTCAAGCTCGTGCTCGTGGTCGTGGTCATGGTCATGATCATGATTATGGTCGCTGCATGCACTAAATGTCAGAGTCAGTGCTAATGATATTGATTTTATGTATGTCTGAGTGTTCATGATTGTTGAATACTTGCATTAGTGCTTGTTACGTCAAATCCTATGGCTCTGACCGCATTCGTCACCTCATGCAGGTCTATGCCGTGTCCGATAATGGTGGTGCGTCCACTTTGTAGGTCAACGATGACTTGCTCCACTCCGCCACACGCGCTGATGACCTTCTCGACGTTGGCGCGGCAATGGTTGCAGTTCATGCCCCGTACAACTATTTCATGCCCGTGGTCATGAGAGTGGCAGGTGCATGTCGTGCCGTGGTGGCTGAAGTGAAGCCGTAGGGCATTGAGCAACAGTATGACGAGTAGACCCGTACTGAGCCATTGATACCATGAGGCATGGTGGCACGATGCCTGATGTATGGCATTCATTCCGATGCCAAAGTCTATGCCCAGACCGAAGCCCATGTCTATACCTATGCCAAAGAGTATGGCTCCCAGTGTGATGCTCATGAGGTATAGAGCGAGGGTTTTGCGTCCCAATACCTTGTTGATGACCAAGATGCTTGCCATATTGCTTGCAGGGCCAGCCATCAAGAGCACAAATGCTGCCCCCGGAGTGAGCCCTTTGAGCATCAAGGCTACGGCTATGGGTATGCTTCCTGTGGCGCAGATATACATAGGTACGCTGATGACGAGTACCAAAAGCATTGAGGCGAGGGTGTTGCCTTGAAAAAGGGTAAACCATTCGTCGGGTATGCCGATTGTGATGAGTCCCGCTATAACCAATCCCACTACGAGCCATTTGCC
>CALZLQ010000064.1 GCA_945788385.1 uncultured Prevotellaceae bacterium | reverse complement strand
ATCACGTGTCTCATAGTGAATATTCTTGTTGCGCAATGGCAAAGATACGGTTATAAAGTCAAAAAAACAAATTTTTGTTGTTTGTTTGGTCGTTTGGTTCTGATGCCGATGAGCACATCTTCTAAAAAACCAACAGCAAAACAACCAACCATATAACCAAATAACTAAAAAACCAAACGACAAAACTTGTTTTTGTGCTCAATGCTCTACTTTTGGCCGTCGCCAAAAGTCGTATCTCTGACCTTCGGTCTACTTTTGTCGACGGACAAAATGTAATACTCACGCTCGACAATTCCAAATCAAAAATGAATTTTTATTTGGAATTGTGCTCGCTTAATTATATCTTTGACCTTCGGTCTAACATACTCACGCTCGACAATTCCAAATCAAAAATGAATTTTTATTTGGAATTGTGCTCGCTTAATCGTATCTTTGTAGCCACATAATATATTTTTCATTATGGCATTTGTTAAAGCAATATCATATTATCTCCCCGAAAGGGTAATGACCAACGAGGAGTTGCTGAAAGACTTTCCTCAATGGAGCGGAGAAAAGGTGCTAAGCAAGGTCGGAGTAGAATCGCGCCACTTGGCCGGCGAGGATGAGACGGCTGGAGATATGGCAGAAAAAGCTGCACGCAGACTCTTTGAGGAATATGACGTCGACCCTAAAGATATTGATTTCCTCCTGCTCTGCACGACTCAGCCTGACTATATAATGCCTACCACAGCGTGCATACTGCAGCATCGCTTGGGGATACCTACTACGGCTGGAGCGTTGGACTACAATCTGGGTTGCTCGGGTTGTGTGTACGGAATGGCCATAGCCAAAGGGCTCATAGCAGCAGGTATCGCTCGCAATGTCTTGCTGCTTACCTCTGATGCTTTCAACAAGCTCTTGCATCCCACAGATGTCGGCAACCGTACGATATTTGGTGATGGTGCTGCTGCTTGCCTTATCTCTACCGAGGGCATGGCAGAGATTGGTGATTTTTCATTAGGTACGGATGGTAGCGGCGCGGAGAAGCTTATCGTCAAAAATGGAGCCTCACGACACCCTGAACGTACAGGTGCTGAGTTTACCGACGCAGAAGGCCATACACACCGCGATGACTATATCTACATGGACGGCTCGGGCATCTTCTACTTCACCGTAGACAGCGTGCCGCCACTGGTCGAGGATATCCTGCAAAAAAACAACAAGACTCTCGATGAGATAGACTATTTCGTATTTCATCAGGCAAACAAGTATATGCTCAACACCCTGCGCCGTTCGTGCTCGATACCGAAAGACAAGTTCCATGCCGACCTCGCCGATACAGGCAATACCGTATCTGCCACCGTCATGATAGGATTGAAACAATGTCTTGACAATGGCACCATACATTCGGGCATGAATGTGCTCGTCACTGGTTTTGGCGTCGGGCTGAGTTGGGGAGGCACGGTATTGAGGTTTGTCTGATGCGATAATGCCATGAAGCGCATACTTTGTGTAGTTACACTCTTGATATACGCCACGTTGAGAGCTGCGAGTCAAGGATTTGTATGCGTAGAAGGCACAGGTTTCGTCCGTGACGGACAAGCGTATACCTTCGATGGCACGAACATGTGGTATGCCGCTATTCTTGGCAGTACTGGACAGGGGGGAGACAGAGCCAGGCTGGTACGCGAGCTCGATGAGCTCAAACGTCGGGGTATAATGAATATCAGGGCTTTGGCTGGAGGGTCTGATGGGGTGTCGGAAAAGGCTTCACATACATGGCCCTCGTTGCAGCCCGAGCCTGGGGTATACAATGACACCCTGCTCGTGGGGCTCGATTTTTTTATCGCTGAGCTTGAGAAGCGTGGCATGACGTGTGTGCTTTATCTCAACAACTCATGGGATTGGAGTGGGGGATTTGGCACATATCTCGAATGGGCAGGTGCAGGTCCTGCACCCGATGGAAGCAAAGATTGGGACGCATTCCAAAAATATCACTCTCGCTTTACTCTCGACAAGAAAGCCATGAGGCTTGCCGCCAATCACGCACGATACATCGTGAGTCGCACCAATACCATTACGGGGCAGCCCTACTCTCAAAGCCCTGCCATCATGGCATGGGAGTTGTGCAATGAGCCTCGTCCCTTTGTGCAATGCTCCCTTATCAGCCCAAAAGAAAAGTCTGCCATCAAGCGAGCTTTTGCAAAATGGATACAACAGCAGGCACAGATTATCAAGAGTATCGATCGCAACCATCTTGTTACCACTGGGAGCGAAGGCTATTATGGTTGCGCACGCGACTCAGCATTGCTGCGTCAGATTCATGCCTTTCCAGAGATAGACTACTGCTGTATACACTGCTGGCCCAACAACTGGGGTTGGTGTGGCCCAGCCATAGCGGAGACCGCAAATTGTCGCAAACACAATGGAGTGAGCGCTCCGCAAGATTCTCTGGCGAAAGCCATTGACAAGTCCCAATGGTATATCGGCATGAATTGTCGCATACTTGCTCCCCTGGGCAAGCCCATAGTGCTGGAAGAATACGGATACCCTCGCGACAATTACGACATACGTCCAGGCACCCCCGTCACAGCACGCCGCAAATACTACCAATTCATCAAGACCCTACCTCTCGCGGGCATCAACTTTTGGGGCTGGGCAGGAGAGGCAAGACCCACACATGACCGTTGGCAGCGCTGGGCGCCATACACAGCAGACCCCGCTCAGGAAGAGCAGGGATTGTATTCCGTTTTTGACAATGATTAAAAGTGTAGGCCCACACCTCACTCCCCATACGCTTTAAGCACGAGCTCAGCAAACAAGCCGTTGACCCACGAAAACCACGAGCGCGTGAAAGTGTTCGGATTAGAGGGCAGGAAACTTTCGTGCATAAATCCCGTACCAGCATCAGTCTGCATAAGCATAGAGACACACTCACGCTGCTCAAGCACATCGTCAGAGGTAAGCCCTTTCATAATAATAGACATCGGCCATACCATATTAAGCCCAGTGTGTTGCGAGCCGATACCTCTCACTCCCGACTCCAAGCCTTGCACGCCACCCCCGAAGAAATAAGGATTTGCCTCACTCCACACCATACGGCGAGTATTTTGATATATGGTGTCAGACACGTCGACGAGTTCAGGACACAGATACGGCAGAGACAAAAGCGAGGGGACATTGGCATCGTCCATCAACAGATGGCTGCCAAAACCGTCAATCTCATAAGCAAACACATGCCCAAACTCCTGAGTGTACACGACAGAGTATTTCATTAAGGCATCATAAACCTCATCAGCCATATCATTGCAACATTGGGCAAGAGTCATATCATGAGATACCTCCGACGATATAGCCGCAGCCTTGCGCAATGCGCTCACGGCAAAAAAGTTGCCAGGTATATTAAACGGGAAAACACAACTGTCGTCCGAAGGCCTGAACATACTTGCAATCAAGCCACAGGGCTTGGCAGGGTGGCCCAAGCCATAATTGCTCGTAGTATCGTGCTGGGCATGAGTGGTACGTCCGAAACGATAAGACGTACGCTGCACTCCGTCGCGACGCTGCTGCTCCGAGAAGACACGCAAGACTTCGCCCACGGCTCTAAGCCACATATCGTCAAAGATAGAGGTAT
Organism: uncultured Prevotellaceae bacterium; assembly: GCA_945788385.1. Lineage (GTDB taxonomy): Bacteria > Bacteroidota > Bacteroidia > Bacteroidales > Bacteroidaceae > Physcousia. The sequence continues at coordinate 2,937 of CALZLQ010000064.1, read as the reverse complement.
CGCCCGTCATACGCCAATATTCGTAGGCCAGACGGATAGGGTAGCACAGCGAGTCTATTTCATACTTACGCTCGTGTACTCCGGGCAACATAAGGGTAAAGTCCGTCTTCCACTGCGAGGTGTCAGCCACAGAGCGCAAAAAAGCATTGGCATAGGCATCACGACAGATAAATTCGAGCTGCATACGTATCACACCTCGCACCAACAAACGCAAATCCTCGTCCTCGTCAATCAAAGGCATATACGTCCACACCTGAGCACCGCTGTCACGCAGCCACATGGCATCAATGTCGCCCGTGATGACAAACGTAAAATCTTCCTCCTTGCCAGACACATCACTCCAAGCCCTGAAACGCCTCACCGCTGTGTCAAGAGTATTTGGATAGCAATTACGAAACATGAGCCACAGTTTAGGATTCACCCCCGAAAGCCGCTGCTCCATTCCGTCAATCACACTCTCGACTGCCATACTGCGAAAGCAACGCTTCTCCACAAGAGGCCGTCCGTCACGTATGGCATCAGTCTCGCAGACGCGCACGGCCGAGACATCGAGCACGGCAAACAATGCCGCGATATACATTACAATCCTCTTCATCTTGTCAGTTCGACCTCAAGTACTCCTCCACGCAAAATGTCCTCGCGAGAGATTGAGGTTCCCGCGACAGGTCGCCCATTGAGAATCCAACGCTTGGTAAACCTACCCTTACCCTTGGTCCTGACAGCAAACGTCACAGCCTTACCCTCAGAGTCCACTCCAAGCCTCAAGACAGCCTCTTTCACTGCAGGGGTACACAACTCAAAGCGTCCTCCGCAAGGCTCCACTTGATAAAGTCCCAAGGAAGCAAGCACATACCAAGCCGACATCTGACCTGCATCCTCGTTTCCACAAAGACCATCACGGGCATCGGAGTACAACGTACTCAGTACCTCGTGTACACGTTGCTGAGTCTTGCGAGGTGCTCCAAGACGATTATATATAAACAAAGTATGATGGCTCGGCTCGTTGCCATGACAGTACTGACCAATCAAGCCAGAGATATCAGGATTAGCACCATCATTCAACCTGCTGCTCGCCACGAAGAGGCTGTCCAGACGTGCCTCAGCCCTACGTTTTCCTCCCAGCAAGGCAATCAATCCCTCCACATCGTGAGGCACGAGCCACAGATAATGCCAGGCATTGCCCTCGGTATAATCCGCAGTCTGATGATTGGCGTCAAACCCATCCAACGAGCGAAACACGCCCCTCGAATCCTTGCCGCGCATAAAGCCTGCACGTGCGTCATACAATTCGCGATACTTCCCAGCCAGACCTGCATACTCCACGCTGTCCTCCCTATGTCCCAGCCTACCTGCCACTTGAGCCACACTCCAGGCAGCCAGATAATACTCCATACTCTTGGCCACAGACTCACCCTCACCCACATCGTACGGTATGTAGCCATACTTCCACAAAGCATCCTTGCCGCGCCCCCCATGCATACTCTCTTTCATAGCCCTCAGAGCCAGCTCTGCATCCAAGCCCTCAACCCCCGAAAGCACCATGTCAGCCAGCACAGGCACAGCAGGTTCTCCCACCATGCAGTAAGTGTCCGTACTGTGCAGGTGCCACACAGGCAGTTCGCCACGCTCGCGCCAAATGGCCAACATCGACTTAGCCCAGTCAGTCAGCCTGTCACGCATCACCAAGGTGGCAAGAGGGTGAAGCGCGCGATAAGTGTCCCACAAGCTCCATGTCGTATAATTGTGAAAACCCGGCGAGCGATGTATCACCCCGTCTGCGCCGAAATAATCACCCGTCACATCGCACCACAGTTGTGGATAAGCCATCGTGCGGTACAAGGCCGTATAAAACACACGTCCCTGAGCCTCAGTGTCGAATTGGGCTTCCACGCGCGACAAAGCCTCGTCCCAAGCCATAGAAGCCTTTTCTCTCAACTCGTCAAAAGAAAAAGCTGCCGCCTCTTTCAGAAGATTCTGCAGCGCTCCCATCTCACTCACAGGCGAGATAGCCACCTTAGCCCCAATCACCTCTCCCGGCTCCACCTCAAACACGGCCTGAGCATACCTTGCATTATAGTGGTCGATACCAAAATCCGTCACAGCACGGTCAAACCTCAGAGCGTAATACACACAATGCTTAGTCCAGCCCCTGCTGCGTCTGTAGCCCACAAAAGTATAAGGGTCAATCGGCCATATACGTGTCTCCACAGCCACATCACCAATCCCACTCTCCAAGTCCAGCACCACATTAGCATAGCGATTACCACGCGGAAATGTAAAACGATAAGCCGCCACCCTCTCCGTAGCCGTCACCTCGGCTGTGATATGAAACCTGTCCAGCACGACCTTGTAATAACCAGCCTCAGCCCGCTCGCTGCTATGCGAATAACCCGATGCCACGCTCTCTACAAAAGCCCTATGCCCCCCATTGGTCGCCGCCACCCCATACGTAGGCATAATACAAATATCACCCAAGTCCGAGCACCCCGTCCCACTCAGATGCGTCTGAGCAAAGCCCACTATACTGTCGCCACTCCAATGATAGCCCGAGCACCAGTCCCAGCCATGATAAGGCTGCACAGGGCCTGCACACACCATACCCCAAGGCACATTGGCCCCCACAAACACATGCCCATGCCCGTCACAACCAATACGAGGGTCCACCATCGAAGCAAGTCGTGCCCCAGCAAAAGCAGAGGAACAAGCACAAAGCACCCCCAGACACAGCACTCCAAACCATCGAAATATAAAGGTCATAAAATCAAAATTAGCGTTTAGTATGACGTAAATATACGAATAAGTGAGCGAAAAACAAAACGAAAAACTCAGTTTACCCTTATTTCCGAGCGAAATATGAAATAAAAATGTTAACTTTGAAAAGCATTTTTCGTTAAAACAAAAAAACAATATACAAAATAACATGAAAAAACTAAGCCT
>CALZLQ010000063.1 GCA_945788385.1 uncultured Prevotellaceae bacterium | reverse complement strand
CGGCAAACTTCTTTTGAAGTGATTGCTTGTCTTTGCTCACTCCGATGATATCGTAGCCTGCTGCTGCAAGCTCGGCCTTATGATTCTGAAGTGAACAGGCTTCGGCCGTACAGCCACTGGTATTCGCTTTGGGATAGCTATATAGAATGAGTTTGCGTCCGCGGTAGTCGCTGGACTTAATCTCTCGGCCGTCTTGGTCTATGCCGAGGATTTCTGGAATTTTGTCGCCTACTGTCATTGTTGTATGATGGTTGGTTGTCGTTTGGCTGTTTATTGTTGCTTCTGTAATGGTATGGTAGCAATGCGCTCTTCATGCCTGCCTCCTTCGAAGGGGGTGTTGAGAAACTCATCCATTATCAGACGGGCTGTGTTGTTGTCGATGAAACGTCCGGGCATTACCAAGACATTAGCATCGTTGTGCTGACGTGTGAGGTGGGCAATCTCTGGAGTCCAGCAGAGTCCTGCTCGTATGCCTTGATGCTTGTTGAGAGTCATAGAAATGCCTTCGCCTGAACCGCACATAGCTATGCCGGGATATACCTCTCCGTTCTCTATGCCTTGAGCAAGGGCGTGGCCGTAGGTGGCGTAATTGCAGCTCTCTGGCGTAAGTGTACCATAGTCTTTGTATGGGATACCTTTCTCGTCAAGATATTGCTTGACAAACTGCTTGAGGGGAAAGGCTGCGTGGTCGGATGCTATACCTATCATTTGTCTTTTTGTCATTTTATACATTATAATATTGTCTTGACCTGCTTGTATACGTTTTCTGCTGTGTAGCCGAGTTTTTCATCGAGGACTTTATAGGGGGCAGAGAAACCGAATGAGTCCAGACCATAGATGAAACTGTCGGGGTGTGCTCCTACGAGGAAACCTTGCAGATTGACGGGCAGTCCTGCTGACAAGCCGAAGACCTTGCTACCTATTGGGAAGAGCTCGCGCTGGTATTCGATGGGCTGCTGACGGAAGACGCCTTCGCTTGGTGCACTTACCACGCGCACCTTGTAGCCATCCTTGCGTAACAGACGTGCACCAGCGATGAGGGTGCTTACTTCTGAACCATTGCCTACGAGAATTACATCGGGTGAGGGATCGCTCTCTGCGCTGATGTATGCACCCTTGCGTGCCAACTCGTAGGGAGTACCTGCAGGAAGTGGTTCGATATTCTGCCGTGAGAGTATGAGTGCTGTAGGTGTGTCCATATTTTCCATTGCCATGGCCCAGCATACTGTGGTGGCATTGCAGTCTGCGGGACGGAGTACGAGCATGGAGTTCTTGCCTGCATGGTTTTTCATTTTCTCCATCAAACGTATTTGTGCCTCTTGCTCTACGGGCTCATGGGTAGGTCCATCTTCGCCTACGCGGAATGCGTCGTGACTCCAGATAAATTTGACTGGGAGCTGCATGAGTGCTGCCATACGTATAGCCGGTTTCATGTAGTCGGAGAATACAAAGAATGTGCCGCAGGCTGCAAGCATGCCGCCGTGGAGTGTAATGCCGATGCAGACACATGCCATAGTGAGCTCTGCTACACCTGCCTGAAGGAAACCACCAGCGAAGTTGTCGCGAGTGATTACGGTGGCTCCGCCTTTGATGAAACCGTCTGTCTTGTCGGAATTGCAGAGGTCTGCGCTGCTGACAATCATATTGGGTACGGTCTTGGCAAGGAGAGAAAGACATGCGCTTGAAGCATTACGTGTAGGATCGCCTTGTTTCTGTTCAATGCTGTCCCAAGGTATCTGAGGCAGGCGTCGAGCAAACCAGTCATCTTGCTGTTGAGCTTTTTCGGGATGTTGTGATGCCCAGTCTGACTCCTCAGCATGACGTGCTGCAGCTATTTGTATCAACTCCTGACGGCGCTGGGCATAGAGTTGCTTGGATTCCTGCCAAATGACAAAGGCATCATCGGGATCGCCACCAAGATTCTTGACAGTGTTGCGGTATGCATCGCCTCCGAGGGGAGCTCCGTGAGTGGAGCAACTGCGCTCGTAGCTGGTGCCATCAGCTCTTAGGGCACCCTTGCCCATGACGCAATGACCGATGATAAGTGTTGGCTTGCCCACAATGGTCTGTGCCTTGCTGAGAGCCTGACGTATCTCGGCGACGTTGTTACCGTCAATTTCAATTACCTCCCAGCCAAAGGCTCGGTATTTCATGGCTGTATCTTCGGTGTCTACCAATGAGGTCTCGGTGGAGAGTTGGATATCGTTGGCATCGTAGAACATGATAAGGTTGTCCAGACCGAGTGTGCCTGCCATGCGTGCGGAACCTTGTGATATCTCCTCTTGAATACCTCCGTCTGAAATGTAGGCGTAGATAGTCTCCTGACTAAAGGTAGGATTGCCAGTGCGAGCATATAGTGCCTTGGCTGCTATGGCTGCTCCGACAGCATATGTGTGGCCTTGACCGAGGGGACCAGATGAGTTTTCGATACCACGTGCATAATTGAGCTCAGGGTGTCCTGGTGTGGGTGATTGCCATTGACGCAATTGTTTGAGCTCGTCGAGAGTATAATGTCCTGTGAGTGTGAGCTGAGCATATAGCACAGGCGACATGTGACCGGGATCAAGAAAGAAACGGTCGCGACCCACCCAAAGAGGATTCTCTGGGTCGTACCTGAGGTATTCGCTGTATAGTACGTTGATGAAGTCTGCGCCGCCCATCGCTCCTCCTGGGTGGCCGCTTTTGGCTTTTTCGACCATCGCTACCGACAGGATGCGGATGTTGTCGGCAACTTTGTTCATTGTCTCAATAGATGTCATATTCTGATGTTTTGTGATTTATCGTTTTATGTTGGGAGGGGGTAGTATTGCGGTTAGATGTGGAAATTTCCGAGACTTCTGTACATTTTCTTGTCAAAAGTATACAGGCACGCTCCTCGTTTGCTACTCGACTTGTCGACTAAATCTGTCTTGATAAAGTATGGCATCTCGTTGATGCGCTTGCGGAAATTGCGTTTGTCAAGTTCTCTCCCTTGGATGGATTCGTAGAGCTTCTGTAGCTTGGTGAGGGTGAAATATTTGGGCAGCAGATTGAGGGCGATAGGAGAATGGCTGATAGCGTCTCGCAAGTAGTCTAACGCTTTCTCAACCATATCGCTATGGTCAAAATAGAGTTCAGGGAGTTGATTTATGTCATACCATTGGCATTGGAACTTGTTCATCATGCTCACACTGTGTTTGAGCTTGTCGATGAGTGCGCAGTATACTACGCTTATCACACGGGCTCCCGGGTCGCGGTTGATAGCACCGAAGGTTTCAACCTGACTGAGGTAAATATCTTTTATACCTGTGCGCTCGTTGAGGATACGATAAGCCGCTTCGTCCACTGACTCGTCTTCCTTGACAAAACCTCCAAGCGGAGTGGGGCAACCTATGTTAGGTTCGATGGCGCGTCTTTGAAATAGAACCTTGAGCTTGTCTACTTCAAAACCGAAAATGACACAGTCTGTTGCAACAAGAAATTTCTTCTCGTCCGAGTAGTAGTGTAAATTGTTGCTTGTCGTATTATCCATATTCGCCCACAAATATATGTAAAAAAAATCTTTTTCGAGGTGTCTGACATACACTTTTTTACGTTATGTCAGAAAATACGTACATATAAGTATCAAAATCCCCCTCAACGCTGTCAGGATTGAGGGGGAAGGATGGTGTATAAGACTAAATTTGAGTTTAGCAAAGTTTGCGGCTACCATCACCGATAACTACATCTATGACGATTGGTTCTTTGCCATATTTTGCTGCAAATTTCTCTTTGACGACCTTGACGAAATTGTCGTACAACTCATCAGCAACGAGGTTGATGGTACAGCCACCAAAACCGCCACCCATGATGCGCGAACCTGTTACACCCTCGTCCTTGGCTATCTCGTTGAGGAAATCAAGTTCTTCGCAACTTACCTCATACTCTTGAGAGAGTCCAAAGTGTGTCTCGTACATCTTCTGGCCTACAGTTTCGTAGTCACCACGCTCAAGGGCATCACAGACAGCGAGGACACGGTCTACCTCACCGATAACGTAGCGAGCTCGCTTGTAGTCCTCTTCGCTGACCTCAGACTTGACTTCGTCAAGCAGAGCCATATTGGCATCGCGGAGTGTCTCCACTTCGGGATGATGTGAGTGGATAACACCTGCTACGCGCTCACAAGAGAGACGGCGTTCGTTGTAAGGAGAACCTGCCAATTCGTGCTTCACGCAGGAGTTTACAAGAACAAGTTTGTATCCCTTTGGATTCCATGGGAAATAGGCGTACTCACCGCTGCGACAGTCCAGACGCATGAGGCTGCCTGCTTTGCCGAATACGGAAGCGAATTGGTCCATGATACCGCAGTTGCAACCAATATACTTGTGCTCGGTACGCTGACCTACACGAGCTAATTCCATTTTTTCAATCTTGTTGTCGCCCCAAAGGTCGTTGAGAGCAAAGGCAAAGCAGCTTTCGAGAGCCGCGCTTGAACTCATGCCTGCTCCGAGGGGGACGTCGCCAGCAAAAGCTGTGTTGAATCCCTCTACGGGAACACCGAGAGCCATCATCTCGCGGCATACGCCGAAGATATAGCGCGCCCATGTAGCTTTTGGCCCTTCTGGGTCATCGAGAGAGAAGGTAACCTTATCCTTGAGGTCGATGGAGTAGGCGTTGACGCTACGAGTGCCGTTAGGCTTGATTTCAGCAATCATACCCTGCTGTACAGCACCTGGGAATACGAAACCATTGTTATAGTCTGTGTGCTCACCGATGAGGTTTATACGACCCGGTGAAGCATATACACTACCAGTTGTGCCATCGAAATGCTTGATAAAGCGGCTTCTGACATCGTCGATTGTAAGTCTCATAATATTATAGGAATTTAAAGGTTAGAATTAGGTTACTTTTTAGAAATACGGCTGCCAATCTGAGCGTAGAAGAGCAGGTATGCTGCGCAGAACATTACAACCCAGAAGCTTGGGATATAACCAAAGAGGTCGGCAACATACGCTTGAGTAAACTGAAGCACAGCACCACCGCATACGCAAGCCATGAATATTCCAGAAGCAATAGCTGTATATTTGCCAAGCCCCTCGACTGCCATATTAAAGATAGCTCCCCACATCACAGAAGTACACAGACCAACAAGCAACATAGCAAAAATCCCCACAGGTACAGCTTGCCAGATTACTTCCATCTTACCCCAGTCAACACCAGGGAATTCTACGCTGATAGTATTAGGTGCAAACATACCGAAGCCTACCAAGAGCAAAGTAGCAATGCTCACGGTCGTAATCATAGCCCTTGAGCTAACCTTAGAGCCGATACTTGCGCCCACGAAACGACCTATCATCATGCTTGCCCAATATACTGCAACCAAAAGACCTGAAGTTGCAGCTGGTATATTCATTTCGTTGACAAGATACTTATCTACAAAATTAGGCACGCCGACCTCTATACCCATGTAGAGGAAAATACCCAAAGCTCCCAAAGCGAAATGACGATAACTCAAAGCCTTAGGAATCATAGTCAAATCCACAGGAGCCTGTTCGGGCTCATCAATTTTGGTAAAGCATATAACTGCAAACGCTACGACAAAGACAGCAAGAGCAATCATAAGTGCAGGAGTTGCATCAGCCATCTTAGCCTTACTAGCCTCGCCGATAAGAGCACCCATAAGGATATAGCAAGCAACGGCAGCAGCGGAATTAAATACACCACCGACTTGAATCAACTGGTTGCCGCCATTACCTCCACCACCTAAGAGATTAAGCATAGGGTTAACTACACAATTGAGGATAGCCATACACATACCGGATATAAGCGCACCACACAAGTAAATAGCAAAAATAGTACCAACACCATCAGTCTGGGGGTCAAAGAAGCTACTGGACCACTGTATGAGAATACCAGCAATACCTACGCATAAGCCTATGAGTGCAGTCTTCTTGTATCCAAACTTTGAGATAAGCATACCAGCAGGGATACCCATGAGTAAGTATGCACCAAAGTTGCCATAATTGCCAATCTGAGCGAGCACGTTAGAAATATCGCCCTGAGCTTTAATAATAGTTGCCATAGGATTGCACAAGTTGGTCACAAAGGCAATCATGGCAAAGAGCGCAATCATCACGATAATAGCACCCCATTGTTTTGCTTGTTTAGCCATAATAGATTATTTGTTTAGATTATTTATTAATAAAAAAGATATAATATGCTATTTTACAGAGAATTTGTACACTGTTTTCTGAGTATATACGTCACCAGGCTTTAGCACACAACTTGGGAAATAAGGATGATTGGGAGTATCGGGGAAATGCTGTGCCTCGAAACACATACCCGAGTGCTTGCCAAAAGTAGCCCCATGTTGCCCTTTGTAGCCATCAGCCCAGTTGTCAGAATAGAACTGTACGCCAGGCTCCGTAGTCCAAGTTTCCATGACACGTCCGCTATTTGGCTCATAAAGGGTCGCAGCATGAGAAAGTTCTCCTGGCTCTCTCTTATTCAAGACGTAACAGTGATCATATCCGGCACCATGCTTGATTTGCTCGTCTTGAGCATCAATATCTTTGCCTATAGGCTTAGGCAGACGGAAGTCAAAAGGCGTATTCTCTACCTTGAGTATTTCGCCTGTAGGAATGCTGTTTTCGTCAATAGGTATAAAGTAGTCGGCATTGATTGTCAGGATACAGTCGAGCTGCGAAGGTGTAGGGGTTCCAATACCTGTGAGCGAGAAGAATCCATGGC
>CALZLQ010000062.1 GCA_945788385.1 uncultured Prevotellaceae bacterium | reverse complement strand
ATACTTTCGCTCGGGAGAAGCAAATTAAAACTCATTTTATTTGCTTTTCCGCTCGCTTATTCGTATCTTTGCACACGTATTATATAATTAGAAATGGAAGAGACAATACAAAACAAATCCAATTATAGTGCCTCCAATATTCAGGTACTTGAGGGGCTTGAAGCTGTACGCAAGCGCCCTGCGATGTATATTGGCGATATTAGCAAGAAGGGTCTCCATCATCTCGTATATGAGACTGTCGACAACTCGATTGACGAGGCTCTTGCTGGATACTGTACCCACATCGAAGTCACAATCAATGCTGACAACTCCATAACCGTACAGGATAATGGTCGTGGCATTCCCGTGGACATACACGAGAAGGAGGGGGTCAGTGCACTGCAGGTGGTCATGACTGTGCTGCACGCTGGCGGTAAGTTTGACAAAGGTTCGTATAAGGTCAGCGGCGGTCTGCATGGTGTGGGCGTGAGTTGTGTGAATGCCTTGTCTACTCGCATGCTCTCACAGGTATTTCGCGATGGTAAGATTTATCAGCAGGAGTATGAAATAGGCAAGCCTCTGTACCCTGTGAGGGTGGTGGGCGAGACAGAATTGCGTGGCACTCGCCAGCAGTTCTGGCCTGATGCAAGTATTTTCACGACTACGGAGTATGAATATGATATTCTCGCCAATCGTATGCGTGAGTTGGCGTATCTCAATGCTGGTATTCATATTACTCTATCTGACCTTCGTCTGGATAAGAATGAGGCGGCCGGCATAGAGGGCGTGCGTAAAGAGGTTTTCTATAGTGAGGGCGGACTGCGCGACTTTGTGCGCTATATCGACTCTACGCGTAATCACTTGATAAACGATGTCATTTATCTCAACACTGAGAAGCAAAACGTGCCTATCGAGATTGCGATAATGTACAATACGGGCTATTCTGAGAACCTCCACTCTTATGTCAATAATATCAACACTATCGAGGGTGGTACTCATCTGCAGGGTTTTCGTACGGCTCTGACGCGTACTCTCAAGTCTTACGCTGAGCAGCAGTGTACTAAGGAGCTTGAGAAGCTTGCCAAAAACCATGTAGAAATTAGCGGCGAAGACTTCCGCGAAGGTCTTACGGCTGTGATTTCGGTCAAGGTGGCTGAACCTCAGTTTGAGGGTCAGACGAAGACTAAGCTCGGCAACAGTGAGGTGGCAGGTGCGGTGCAGCAGGCTGTCGGAGAGGCTCTCACGAATTACCTTGAGGAGCATCCTCACGAGGCGAAGATTATCGTCGACAAGGTCATTTTGGCTGCCACGGCACGAGTGGCGGCTCGCAAGGCTCGCGAGAGCGTACAGCGCAAGTCTCCTATGGCTGGCGGCGGACTGCCTGGCAAGCTTGCTGACTGTTCTGACAAGGACGCTGCGAACTGTGAGTTGTTCATAGTCGAGGGTGACTCTGCCGGCGGCAGTGCAAAGCAGGGACGTAATCGACACTTCCAGGCTATACTGCCTATTCGTGGCAAGATTTTTAATGTGGAGCGTGTCATGTGGCACAAGGCTTTTGAGCATGAGGAGGTAAACAACATTATTCAGGCTCTTGGTGTACGTTTTGGGTTGGGCGAGGATTCTAAGGAAGCCAACTACGATAAGTTGCGTTACTACAAGACTATCATAATGACCGATGCTGATGTCGATGGTTCGCATATCGACACTCTGCTCATGACTCTATTCTATCGTTATATGCCTGAACTTATACGCAATGGGCATCTGTATATCGCTACTCCTCCTTTGTATCGCTGTACTATAGGCAAGAACGAGGAGTACTGTTATACTGAGGAAGACCGCGTTCGCTTTATCCAGACTTATGGTGCGGGCAAGGAGGATAACGTACACACTCAGCGTTATAAAGGTCTTGGCGAGATGAACCCCGAACAGCTATGGGAGACAACGATGGATCCTGAACGTCGCTTGCTCAAGCAGGTGACTATCGATGATGCTGCTCAAGCTGACTATGTATTCTCGATGCTCATGGGTGAGGATGTTGGGCCTCGACGAGAATTTATCGAGCAAAACGCCACATTCGCGAATATTGATGCTTGACAAAGCTGGAGCGCCTAAGTAAAAAAGATTTATCCAAGTTACGCAAATCTGCGAAACTTGGATAAATTCTTTTATTAATGTGCGTATTATGGCTATTCTGCCTCTGTCTCTGTGTTCTCAGTACTCTCTGGGCGTGGACGACGCTCACCGCGCTCACCACGTTCGGGGCGTGGACGACGCTCGCCTCGGTCGCTACGCTCTGGGCGTGGACGACGCTCGCGCTCAACATAGCCTTCTGGCTTATCGAGGAGCACTCGACGGCTTAGCTTGAATTTTCCTGTCTTGGGGTCTATGTCTACCAGTTTCACCTGTAGCTTGTCTCCCTCGTTGATGCCTGCTTCTTCGACGGTCTCCAGACGCTTCCAGTCTATCTCTGAGATATGGAGCAGTCCGTCCTTGCCTGGCATGAACTCTACGAAGCAGCCGTATGGCATGATGCTGCGTACTGTGCCTTCGTAGGTTTCGCCTACTTCGGGTACTGCGACAATGGCTCTAATCTTGCCCAATGCGGCATCAATGCTCTCTTTGTTAGGACCTGACACTTGTATCTTGCCTACGCCGTCTTCTTCGTCGATTGTGATGGTGGCACCTGTGTCTTCTTGCATGCCCTGGATAATCTTGCCGCCGGGGCCAATCACTGCGCCGATGAACTCCTTTGGTATGGTCATCTGCTCGATGCGTGGTACGTGAGGCTTCAGCTCTGGACGTGGGGCATCTATGGTCTTGAGCATTTCTGCAAGGATATGCTCGCGTCCTGCCTTGGCTTGCATCAAGGCTTTTTCCAGGATCTCGTAACTCAGACCGTCACACTTGATGTCCATCTGTGTGGCAGTGAGTCCTTTTGGTGTACCTGTGGTCTTGAAGTCCATGTCGCCGAGGTGGTCTTCATCACCGAGGATGTCTGAGAGTACTGCATATTTGTCTTCTCCTGGATTCTTGATCAATCCCATGGCTATACCGCTGACGGGTGAGGTAAGGGGCACGCCTGCGTCCATCAATGAGAGGCAGCCTGCACACACGGTGGCCATTGATGATGAGCCATTGGACTCAAGGATATCGCTCACTACGCGGATTGTGTAGGGGTAGTCGGCTGGTATCTGGCCTTTCAGACCTCGCCATGCCAAGTGGCCGTGACCTATCTCACGGCGTCCCACACCGCGCTGGGCTTTGGCCTCGCCTGTAGAGAATGGTGGGAAATTATAGTGGAGCAGGAATCGCTGATAGCTCTTGTCGAGGACGTTGTCTATCATTTTCTCATCGAGCTTGGTGCCAAGTGTGGTGGTAGACAGTGACTGGGTCTCGCCACGGGTAAAGATTGCGCTGCCGTGTGGCATTGGCAATGGGCTTACCTCGCACCAGATGGGGCGGATTTCGTCTGTCTTTCGTCCGTCAAGGCGTACTCCCTCGTCGAGGATGCAGCGACGCATGGCGTCTTTTTCTACGTCGTGATAGTAGCGGTCTATGAGGGTGTTCTTCTCTGCAAGTTCCTCCTCGCTCATATCGGCGTGTGACTCTGCGTATACTGCCTTGAAGTCTTCGCGTATAGCTTCGAATGCTTCGGCTCGGGCGTGCTTCTCCAACCCTTGCTTGGTGACATCGTAGGCTTTGTCGTAGCATGCTGCCTTGACAGCGTCGCGCAGCTCGTCGTCGTTGACTTCATGACAGTACTCGCGCTTGACGTCGGTGCCGAGCTCTTTGGCAAGTTCTTTCTGCAGCTGACACATTGGTTTGATGGCCTCGTGAGCAGCCTTGAGGGCTGCAAGCAAATCGGTCTCCTGGACTTCTTTCATCTCGCCCTCGACCATCATGATATTCTCCTCGGTGGCGCCGACCATAAGGTCCATGTCTGCCTTCTGGAGCTGTACGTATGTCGGATTGATGACAAACTCACCGTCTACACGGGCTACGCGCACTTCGCTGATAGGACCCTCGAATGGAATGTCGCTGCAACTCAGCGCGGCACTGGCGGCAAAGCCTGCAAGAGCATCGGGCATATCTACTCCGTCTGCGCTGAACAGAATAACATTCACATATACCTCTGCATGATAATTGCTTGGGAACAGCGGACGCAATGCTCGGTCTACGAGACGACAGGTCAGTATCTCTTCGTCATTAGCCTTGCCCTCGCGCTTGGTAAAACCGCCAGGGAAGCGACCTGCGGCGCTGTACTTCTCGCGATACTCCACCTGCAGGGGCATAAAATCAGTGCCAGGGACGGCGTCCTTGGCTGCACAAACAGTGGCCAGGAGCACGGTGTTGTTCATACGCAACATCACGGCACCATCGGCTTGTTTTGCCAACTTTCCGGTCTCTATGCTGATAGTACGTCCGTCAGGCAGAGACACAGTCTTAGTAATTACATTCATCTTGAAAACTTAATATAAGTGTATTAAAACATCGAATTGGCTACAAAGTTAGCAATAAAAACGTAATTTTTCTGTAATTCAACATATTTTAATCATAAAAAATCAAAATTATCACATAAAGTTTCATTCTTCGGATATAAAGTCGTACCTTTGCACCGCAAGACGCAGCATATGCGAAATGATATGATTAGGGTTCTGGCTCCAGGTACGGGTTAGAATTCTTATTTTTTGCGTGCTGTAAGAAGGAGAGACTTTATACAATAACATTAATAAATAAAATACACGTAACAAACTTAAAGAAATGGCTTACATGTCACAAAAGGGTTACGATGAACTCGTAGCCAAGCTCCAACACATGGAAAGTGTAGACCGCCCCGCAGCAAGCGCGGCTATTGCCGAGGCACGAGACAAAGGCGACCTCAGCGAGAATGCAGAGTACGATGCCGCCAAAGAGTGGCAAAGCAAGCTTGAAACAGAGATTGCTCTGCTCAAGCAGACCATCATGGATGCAAAAATCCTCGACACACGCAATATGGACACAGATACAGTCCAGATCATGGCTACAGTCGGCCTGAAAAATCTGACCACTGGAGCTGAGATGAAGTATACTCTTGTCTCAGCCACAGAGGCCGACCTTAGAGCTGGCAAGATATCTGTGGAGACACCCATAGCTCAGGGACTTTTGGGCAAGCATGTCGGTGACACGGCGAAGATTCAGGCTCCACGCGGCGAGATGACGTTTGAGGTCACTTCTATATCTTATGACCTCTGATATATACCCGCACGAGAGCTATGACTATATTCTCACGTATCATAGCAGGCGAAATACCCTGCTACAAAATAGCTGAAGATGACCACTTCTTCGCTTTTCTCGACATCAACCCTCTCCAGAAGGGTCACACGCTCGTCATACCCAAGCGGGAAGTTGACTATATCTTCGATCTCAGTGACCAGGAAATAGCCGATATGCAAGTGTTTGCCAAGCGAATTGCTATCGCTATCAAGAAGGCTATCCCTTGCGTCAAGGTGGGGCAATGTGTGTTGGGACTCGAAGTGCCGCACGCGCACATACACCTTGTCCCAATGCAGAGCGAGAAAGACATGCGGTTCGGCAGCGAGACAAAAAAACTCTCTCCCGAAGAATTCCAACAGATAGCAACCGAGATTAGAGCCCAGCTCTAATCTCGATTTTGTTTCAACTTGTACTCTCGCGACAGTTTGACCACGTCAGCACGCGGACATACCAACATAGTATCGCCTTCCTGAACTATCACATAATCGTGTAGTCCCTTTGCTACCAGGCGAACTCCTTGGGGCAGACGCACGGTGTTGTCAGTACAGTCATATAAATCAGCCTCGGTGTCAACGAGTACGTTGCCATTGGCATCCTGCTCGCCATCATCGTGCAGTGCTCCCCAAGTCCCCAAATCACTCCAACCAAACGTACTCTCGAGCACACAGACATTCGAACTGCGCTCGAGCACACCTCTGTCCAAGCTCAAGCGTGGCAACATCATAAACACCTCTGGGGCTAACTTGACGTCATTGCTCTCTGCGTCTGCCATGAGTCGCGGTATGGCTATCTGATACTCGGGGAGCAAACGATAGATTTGCTGCAAGAAAAGCTCTGCCCTGAATATGTGCAGACCCGTATTCCACAGGAAATCTCCTTCCTCTACGAACAAACGGGCAAAATCGAGTGCCGGTTTCTCAGTAAAAGTTTTCAGTTTATACACGCTGCACGACCCTCTTACCTCATCTCCTTTCTGGATATAGCCATATCCGGTCTCTGGCCGGGAGGGTTTGACTCCTACTACTATGAGTTCATCGTGATGCTCTACATATGCAAGTCCATTGAGCATCTCACGCCGGAAGACGTCTTCTCCGATAATCATCTGATCGCATGGTGTGACCAACACCGAAGCCATGGCGTCAACGTGTCTTATAAACACCATGCCCCAGACAACCGAAGCCAACGAACCACGCCTAATAGGTTCCTCCAAGATATGATAGTCGTCGACCTCTGGCAGCTGCTCGTAGACCAAATCAAGGTATTGTACGTTAGTACTGATAAAAATATTTTCTTTCGGGATAAACGACGAGATTCTATCGTAGGTCATCTGAAGCAGAGTGCGCCCCATACCGAGCAAGTCCAGAAACTGCTTTGGCTTGCTCTCCCTACTCACTGGCCACAATCGGCTCCCCACTCCACCTGCTAAAATCAAACAATAATCGTGATTGGATACATTTGTCATGTCTCAGAAGTTTTTGTCTTGTCCGCAGTGTAAAGATAATAAAAAGGCTCATGATAACCAAAAAACGAGAGGATAATTAAAAATAATTTTGAGCTTTTAACCCAATTCAGTTATTAGCGTTGTGATGACAACAAC
>CALZLQ010000061.1 GCA_945788385.1 uncultured Prevotellaceae bacterium | reverse complement strand
GGAGCGTTGCCCTTGTACAGACCAGTGATAGAGTAAGGAGCATACTTCATAAGCCATTTCCATGAAACGTATGCCTCCTTCCAGTTCTTGCTGTCGCAAGACATTTGGAAAAGGCTGATATGGTTGCGGCCTATAGCGACAGAATCCTCGCCAGCTGTGCGCTCAATGCGCTGGTCAACAGTAGTACCCTGGAATTGAGCCATGGCCGTTGATGTGAACGATACTGCACAAACGAGTGCTAAAGATTTGAGTTTCATATTCTTTGTTATTTAGTTATTTTGTTATTCAATCAGTTCTACTTTTAAGTTCAAACGTTGTTTGTCCTAAGTCCAAGTGTCTTTATATTTTAAGTCCAAGCGTCATTTGTTCTAAGTTCCAACATCTTTTACTTTTACTCTAAGTTAGAATGTCTTTTGCTCTAATTACAAGCGTCTTTTACTCTAAGTTCAAATGCCTTCTGTTTTAAGTCCAAGACTTTCTCGTTCTAAATACAACAGTCTGTTCACCTCTCTATACGATAATTATCCTCAGCCCATATTTCCTGCATTTCGGTGACATTAATCACCTTGATGAGAGCCGATGTGTCAGCATTTACCATGATGCAGAAACGATCCGTGAAGTTGCGCAGACTGCCGAGAATAGTTGCCTCGCGCCCAGAGAGCTCGTCCGTCTTGCTAAGGTAGAGAGTGTCTCCACCCTCCGTGACAAACTCGACAGAACTCATCGCAGTTCCCTCGCCGAGATGCCCCCAAATAGCGTTGTCAGGCGCGACGACAACGAGCAAGGTGTCATGAGCTGCAGATACAGAGTCAGCCCCCTCAGAGCAAGGAGTCTGCTGCGACACCTTTGGCTTGTCGCAAGCCGTCATAGATACGATGAGGAAGCCCAAAAAGGCAACCATTCCCAATGCATTTTTTTTCATATACTGCAAAGGTAGTGCTTTTTTTGCTTATCATGTAGGATTTTTCTCTTAAATTAATAAAAAAATCCCTAAGTCAAGGAGAATATCCCGTATTTTATGTAATTTTGCCGAGTAAAATCCATGTAACAATCCATGATACTTGACATTATTCTGCTCGTAGCAGGCATTGCGCTCGTTCTATGGGGCGCAGACAGATTTACCGACTCAGCCTCAAACGTGGCACGCCGTTGGAATGTAAGCGAACTCGTCATTGGTCTGACCATCGTAGCCCTCGGCACGAGTCTGCCAGAGTTCGTAGTAAGTGTGATAAGCTCAATCCAAGGCAGCGGAGACATGAGCGTAGGCAATATTGTAGGCAGCAATATCTTCAATACCTTGGTCATAGTGGGTATGTCAGCCATAGTTATGCCAATGATAGTCAGCCGAGGCACCTTGCACCGCGAAATACCCATGAGCATAGGAGCCTCCATACTTCTCCTTGCACTATGCCACGACGGAAATCTCGACAGATGGGCGTCAATCATACTCATCATGTGTTTCAGCCTCTTTATGGGCTACACCTACTACATAGCCCAACACGGCAAACATAAACAAGACGAAACTACATCAGCCCACCAAGACACAATGGGGTGGGGTAGTATAGCCCTCTGGCTCACAGTAGGCATAGGCTGTCTCGTAGGAGGAGGACAAATGCTCGTAGGCAGCGCCACAGACATAGCCCTCAGGCTCGGTATGAGCGAACGCATGGTCGGACTGACCATACTTGCCGCAGGGACCTCGCTGCCCGAACTCGCCACCAGCATCGTCGCAGCCCGCAAGGGGAGTGCCGGGCTCGCACTCGGCAACGCATTGGGCAGCAACCTCTTCAACATCTACTTCGTGCTTGGCGTATGCTCAATGATAAGCCCGATGCAGATTAGCGGAATCAGCATACTCGACTGGGTTGTGTTCATCTCCAGCGGCATACTGCTCTTCGCCGTATCCCTACGCAAGAAGATAAGCCGAGTAGGAGGCATCGTGCTGACTCTGGGTTATCTGCTCTACATGAGCCTCCTCATCATGGGGCAGTAGAGCGTCTGAAGCTGAATACAGGGTCGACCTTGACGAGTTTTTTCTTGTTGACCACACGCTTCATCACCATCTGCCCCTCCAGTTTGAGAGTATACGTAGAGTCAGAATCTGCCGTAAGCAAAGCCTGCTGCGTCTCGCTGCCCAAATCATTGCTCAGACGAATCGAAGCCTTTTTGTCGCTCACGACCTTGAACGACGTTACCACCCACGTCCCATAGAGCGACTCGCCAGAGGCGCCACGCATATATCCAGCCATCGGCCCATACATCTCCATGCCAGGCACCTCCACACTCTCCCCCACGAGATCAATCGTGAGAGAGACCGCGTGCCCCTCATCATAAAGAGCCACCTTCCAAGGCTCAGCAGCACCAGACTGTAAAGCCCCCAAAAACGCCAACACAGCTAAAAAAGAATATCTGAAAGTCATAGTATTGTCATATTTTGTAAGGCAAAGTTATTAAAAGCGAGACATAAAAGGAACATTTATGATGTAATTAACGATTTTTTAGAAAAAAAATTGTAACTTTGCACGCGAAAAACAGTAAAAAACGACCTATAACACTACAAAACGACATAAAAACATGGCAAAATCAACAAAATCTCCCGACTTCATCTTCGAATCAAGCTGGGAGGTTTGCAACAAAGTAGGAGGCATCTATACAGTCCTCTCCACACGCGCCAAGACCCTTCAAGACGCGATGCCTGACAAAGTCCTCTTCGTAGGTCCCGATTTTTGGGAAGGCAAAGAAAACCCCCTCTTCATCGAGGATAAGACACAATGGAAAGCATGGACCAAGCAAGCCGCGAGCGAAGGACTCAGCATACGCACAGGGCGTTGGAATATCCCAGGACAACCGATGGTAGTACTCGTAGACTTCAAGCCATATTTTGAGCAAAGAAACCAGCTCTATGCAGACCTGTGGGAGTACGCAAACGTCAATAGCATGAACGGCTACGGCGACTACGACGAAGCCAATATGTTCTCATACGCAGCAGCCCTTGTCGTAGAAAGCTTTTACCGCCACAACCTCGCCAAGACCTGCAACAACGTAGTCTATCAGGCACACGAGTGGATGACCTGTCTTGGAGCCATGTACATCCAGCAGCACGTCCCACAGATAGCCACCATCTTCACCACCCACGCCACCACCATAGGCCGTAGCATTGCAGGCAACAGCAAACCCCTCTACGACTACCTTTGGTGCTACAACGGCATCCAGATGTCGCAAGAGCTCAACGTCGAAGCCAAACACAGCCTCGAGCGCGAGACAGCACGACTCGTAGACTGCTTCACCACCGTGAGCGAAGTCACAGGTCGCGAGTGTCAGGAGCTCCTCGACAAGAAGTGCGACGTCATCCTCCCCAACGGATTCGAGGCAGACTTCGTGCCCAAAGGCGCCAATTTTAACAAGACACGCAAGGTAGCCCGCGAGCGCATCTTCAATATCGCCAACGCCCTCACAGGACAAAAGTTTGACGATGACACCCTCATCGTAGCCACAAGCGGACGCTACGAGTTCAAGAACAAAGGCATCGACGTATTCCTCGAAGCCATGAACCGCTCACTACGCAACGACCGTCTCAACCGGCAAGTCCTCGCCCTTGTCCAAGTACCGGCATGGGTAGGACACCCACGCCAGGACCTCTCGCAGCGCGTAGAGCTCATCGACACAAAGCAAGTCGAGCCACAATCATACACCACCGCCCTCGAGCGACCAATCATCACTCACGACCTCCACAACATGGACGGAGACAGCGTCACAGGTATGCTCAAATATTTTAATATGTGGAACCGACCCGAAGACAAAGTCAAGGTAATCTTCATTCCCTGCTACCTCGACGGCACCGACGGCATCTTCGGTCGCAGCTACTACGATCTGCTCATCGGCAACGACCTCTCCATCTATCCCTCATACTACGAGCCCTGGGGCTACACCCCCCTTGAGAGCATCGCCTTCAGCATCCCCTGCGTGACCACCAGCCTCTCAGGCTTCGGCATGTGGGCAGACAGCTTCTGCACAGGCCACTCCACCATAGCCCAAGGCGTAGAAGTCATAGAGCGCAACGACTACAACTACAGCGAAGTCGCAGACCGCATCAAAGACGTCGTAGCCACCTACGCCAGTATGAGCGACGCCGAGCGCACATCAGCACGCAAGGCAGCCCAGAAGCTCTCACAGAAAGCCCTCTGGAAAAACTTCATAAAGTACTACTACGAAGCATACGACATAGCACTCACAAAGCGAGACAAAAGAGTCGGGGCATGATCCCCATATATATAAGGTAAAAAGAGAGAATATCACAAAAGCAATAATTATTAGTTATCAATTATGAAAATTAAAGCAAGCAACGCCAACGCAGCCGCTTGGAAGAACGTCTCAGCCAAGAGCAGCGTTCCAGCCGAGTTGTCAAAGTTGAACGAACTGGCTCACAACATGTGGTGGGCCTGGAATCACGATGCACGCAGTCTCTTCCAGCACATGGACGAAGACCTCTATGCAGAGTGCGGACAGAACCCTGTACTTATGCTTGAGCGCCTCTCACACGAGAAGATGGAAGCCATAGCAAAAGACAAGGCCATCGTCAAGAAGATGAACGACGTCTACTCACAGTTCCGTGCCTACATGGACGTTGAGCCCGACAAGAACCGTGCCTCAGTAGCCTACCTCTGCATGGAGTACGGTCTGAACCAAGTCCTCAAGATCTATTCAGGCGGTCTCGGTATCCTCGCCGGCGACTACATCAAGGAAGCCTCAGACTCCAACGTCGACATGTGTGCCGTAGGTTTCCTATACCGCTACGGCTATTTCACCCAGACCCTCAGCATGGACGGTCAGCAGATAGCCAACTATGAAGCCCAAGACTTCAACTCACTCCCCATTGAGCAGCAGCTCAACGCCGACGGCACCCCAATGGTCGTAGACGTTCCATATATGAACTACCACGTACACGCATACGTATGGCGTGTCAACGTAGGCCGCGTAAAGCTCTACCTCCTCGATACCGACAACGAACTCAACTCAGAGTTTGATCGCTCTATCACCCACGCCCTCTACGGCGGTGACTGGGAGAACCGTCTCAAGCAAGAGATACTCCTCGGTATCGGAGGCGTGCTTCTCCTCAAGCAACTCGGCATCAAGAAAGACGTATACCACTGCAACGAAGGCCACGCAGCCCTCTGCAACGTACAGCGCCTTGTAGACTACGTCAAGGAAGGCATGACATTCACACAAGCCCTTGAGCTCGTGCGCGTCAGCTCCCTCTACACAGTCCACACCCCAGTACCAGCAGGTCACGACTACTTCGACGAAGCCCTCTTCTCAAAATACATGAGCGGCTATCCAAGCATGCTCGGCATCAGCTGGGACGAATTCATCGGCATGGGCCGCATGAACCCCGACGACAAAGGCGAGCGCTTCTGCATGTCAACCTTCGCCTGCAACACCTGTCAGGAAGTCAACGGTGTAAGCTGGCTCCACGGCGAAGTGTCAAAGAAGATGTTTGCAGGCATTTGGAAAGGCTACTTCCCCGAAGAAAGCCACGTAGGCTACGTCACCAACGGCGTACACTTCCCCACATGGTGTGCCAACGAGTGGCGCAAACTCTACGCCAAGCACTTCGATGCCAACCATCTCTTCGACCAGTCAAACGAAGAAATCTGGCACGGCATCTACAATGTTAGCGACGAAGAAATCTGGAAGACCCGCATGGCCCTCAAGACCAAGCTCGTCGACTACATCCGCGCCCAGTTCCGCGAGTCATGGCTCAAGAACCAAGGCGATCCCTCACGCGTAGTCAACCTCATGGAGAAGATCAACCCCAACGCCCTCCTCATCGGCTTTGGACGCCGCTTCGCCACCTACAAGCGCGCACACCTCCTCTTCACCGACCTTGAGCGTCTTGAGAAGATCGTCAACAACCCCAACTACCCCGTACAGTTCCTCTACACAGGTAAGGCACACCCAGCCGACGGAGCAGGTCAGGGCCTCATCAAGCGCATCTACGAGATAAGCCAGATGCCCCAGTTCCTCGGCAAGATCATCTTCCTTGAGAACTACGACATGCAGCTCGCCCGTCGCCTCGTATCAGGCGTCGACATCTGGATGAACACCCCGACCCGTCCGCTCGAAGCTTCAGGTACATCAGGCGAGAAAGCCGAGATGAACGGCGTAGTCAATCTCTCCGTCCTTGACGGCTGGTGGTACGAAGGCTACCGCGAAGGAGCTGGCTATGCCCTCACAGCCAAGCGCACATACCAGAACCAGGCACACCAAGATCAGCTCGACGCAGCCACCATCTACAACATGCTCGAGAACGAGATCATGCCCCTCTACTATGCACGCAACGCCAAAGGCTTCAGCACAGGCTGGGTAAAAGTCATCAAGAACTCAATCGCCCAGATCGCCCCACACTACACCATGAAGCGTCAGCTCGACGACTACTACACCCGTTTCTACAACCCACTCCGCGACCGCGGCAACAAGCTCCGTGCCAACGACAACAAGCTCGCCAAGGAGATAGCCCAGTGGAAGGAAACCGTAGCCGAGCGTTGGGACGCCATCAACGTAGTCTCAATGGACAAGTGTGAAGACATGATCAACGGTCAGGTAGAAGCAGGCAAGACCTACAACGTCAAGATTGTAGTCGACGAAGCAGGCCTCGACGACGCAGTAGGCATAGAGCTCGTTACAATCCGTACCGACAAAGACGGACAAGACAAGGTATACAGCGTAGAGCCATTCAAAGTGACAGGTCGCGACGGCAACAAGTTCACATTCGAAGGCACACACAACCTCGACAACGCAGGCAGCTACAAAGTAGCCTACCGCATGTATCCAAAGAACGAGAACCTCCCACACCGTCAGGACTTCTGCTACGTGAAGTGGTTCATCTGATAAGCTGACAGAAAATCAAATACGAAAGAAAAGCTCCCCACATCAAAAGTGAGGAGCTTTTCTT
>CALZLQ010000060.1 GCA_945788385.1 uncultured Prevotellaceae bacterium | reverse complement strand
GTTATATCTTGTACCCTAACTTGTGCAGCTCGATGCTTGCCCCGACGAGATATAGGGCGTGGATTGCGCGAACGAAGACGTGGAATGCCATAGGCGACTGTGGTTCAATGCCTTCGCGACGGATATGTGTCTGGCATATCGTGGCTGACATTCGCACGAGGTCCTCCAGTTTTGTATATTCCGCTTCGGTGGGGCGGATGCCGAGTGTGGTCTCACGGATATATTCGTCGAGGCAGTCGAAACCGCGCTTGTCGCGCAGATATTCGTATAACCCCTTTATACCTCCATACACGGCCCAGTCTATATCCCAAAGGTGTGCCACGGCCATGCCTACGTACATCATCCACCCGAGGGCTACCGAGGGGTATGTGGCTATCTCCTTGACTGCGTCTGCGATGTAAGGTTGGGCTATCTCTTCCCATTTGGCGTCAAGGTCGGGACTGGGCAAAAGATTGCCGGAAAGTCTGTTTTGCTGGGATGCTACCTTGACCAACTCTTTGACGAGTCTGAACTCAAACTGATTGAGGTATTCTTCTTGCTGCATTGTTTTTTGATGGTGTCTTGTAGTTTAATTTGTGCAAAATTAATGTTTTTTTTGCGCAAATCGTATGTTTTTGTAAAATAATGATTGGTCATGATGTAAAAAAGTCGTAACTTTGCGCGCGATACTTGACTTTTTGAAACAAAAAACAGACACTCATATATGAAACACCAACTCAGAAGCGCCGTATGTACGGAGGGACGTCGTATGGCTGGAGCCCGTGCCCTTTGGGTAGCAACGGGCATGAAGAGGGAGCAGTTTGGCAAGCCTATCATCGCTGTGGTCAATTCGTTTACGCAGTTTGTGCCAGGCCATACTCATCTCCATGAGATAGGACAGATTGTAAAGCAGGAGATTGAGGCTATGGGCTGCTATGCCGCGGAGTTCAACACCATAGCTGTGGACGACGGCATCGCGATGGGTCACGACGGTATGCTCTATTCGCTGCCTAGCCGCGACATAATCGCTGACAGTGTGGAGTATATGGTCAATGCTCACAAGGCTGATGCGATGATCTGCATCTCGAACTGCGACAAGGTCACTCCGGGTATGCTCATGGCGGCAATGAGGCTGAATATCCCTGCTGTCTTCGTCAGCGGCGGACCTATGGAGGCAGGGCGCTACAAAGGTGAGAATGCTGACCTTATCACGGCTATGATTAAGGGTGGCGACAAGACGGTGAGCGACGAGGAGCTTGCTGAGGTCGAGATGTGTGCCTGCCCTGGCTGCGGTGCGTGCTCGGGCATGTTTACCGCCAACAGCATGAACTCGCTGACTGAGGCTTTGGGCCTTTCCTTGCCTGGCAACGGCTCGATACTGGCTACTCACACGAACCGCATACTGCTCTTCCGCGACGCTGCCCGCCAGATCGTGCGCAATGCGTTTGCTTACTACGAGGATGGCGACGAGAGTGTGCTGCCCCGCAGCATTGCCACTCGCGAGGCGTTTCTCAACGCGATGACTCTGGATATTGCCATGGGGGCGAGCACCAATACTGTCCTGCATCTCCTTGCCGTGGCTCAGGAGGCTGGTGTTGATTTTACGATGCCCGATATTGACAAGCTGAGCCGCAAGGTGCCTTTCCTTTGCAAGCTGGCTCCTAACTGGCAGAAATATTCCATTCAGGAGGAGAACCGCGCCGGCGGCATACTGGGCATCATGGGCGAGTTGGCCAAGGGTGACCTGCTCGACTTGAGCTGCAGGCGAGTGAACGGTGCCACTCTGGGTGAGGACATCGAGAAATATAGTATCGTGGGTCTCACTCTCGAGAATGGCAGGATTGTGGCGGGCTCTCACCCCATAGACCCTGAGGCGGACCGTATCTATCACAGTGCTCCAGCAGGGCGTTTCTCTACGGTGATGGGTTCGCAGGACTCTCAGTGGGAGAGTCTGGACACGGACCGTGAGAATGGTTGTATCCGCGATATTGAGCATGCCTATACCAAGGACGGCGGCATGGCGGTGCTCTTTGGCAACATTGCCAAGGACGGCTGTGTGGTCAAGACAGCGGGTGTTGCTCCTGAGCTGTGGCATTTCGAGGGGCCTGCCGTGGTGTTTGACTCTCAGGAAGACGCTTGCGAGGGTATACTCGGGGGCAAGGTGAAGAGTGGCGACTGTGTGGTCATCACTCACGAGGGTCCCAAGGGCGGGCCTGGTATGCAGGAGATGCTTTACCCTACGAGCTATATCAAGTCCATGCACCTCGGCAAGGAGTGTGCCCTCATTACTGACGGACGTTTCTCGGGGGGGACGAGCGGTCTCTCGATCGGTCATATCAGCCCTGAGGCGGCGAGTGGTGGTGCGATAGGCAAGATCAAGGATGGCGACATCATCGTCATCGATATTCCGAGCCGCAGCATCAATGTCATGCTCACTGACGAGGAGCTCGAGGCGCGTCCGCAGCAGCCACTGCGCCGCAACCGTGTGGTGTCGAAGGCTTTGCGTGCCTACGCCCAGAGTGTGGCGAGTGCCGACAAGGGTGGTGTGAGAATAGTTTAGTTTTTTATTGTAAATGTCAAAATCTGAATATAGACAATGGATAAGATAAGCGGTGCTGAGGCGATGATGCGCTCTCTGGAGCATGAGGGGGTAGACATACTCTTCGGCTATCCGGGAGGGGCTATCATGCCTACATACGATGCTCTCTATGACCACAGGAAGACTTTGCATCATGTCCTGGTGCGCCATGAGCAAGCTGCGGTTCACGCTGCGCAAGGCTATGCCAGAGTGAGCGGCAAGGTGGGCTGTGCCATAGTGACGAGCGGTCCGGGGGCGATGAATACCATCACGGGTATAGCTGACGCTATGATTGACTCTACTCCCTTGGTGGTCATCTGCGGTCAGGTGGGGGCTGCGATGCTTGGTACTGATGCTTTTCAGGAGGTCGATGTCGTTGGTGTCACCCAGCCTATAAGCAAGTGGAACTATCAGATACGCCGTGCCGAGGATATTCCTTGGGCTGTGGCGAGGGCTTTCTATATAGCCCGTAGCGGACGTCCTGGGCCTGTGGTGCTCGACTTCGCCAAGAATGCGCAGACGGCCATGATTGACTATGTGCCGCAGACTGTGGATTTCATCCGCAGCTACAACCCTGTGCCTCAGTGTGACGAGGCGACGATACTGCGTGCGGCACGCATGATCAACGACAGTGTGAAGCCTTTCATGCTCGTGGGGCAGGGCGTGGAGCTGGCGCAGGCGCGTGAGCAGCTTCTTGCCTTGGCTGAGAAGGCTCAGATTCCTTTTGGACAGACTATGCTGGGTCTGAGTGCGGCTCCAACTGAGCATCCTCTGAATATGGGCATGCTGGGTATGCACGGCAATCTTGCTCCCAATGTGATGACCAACCAGTGCGACTTGCTCATCGCCGTGGGTATGCGCTTTGACGACCGTGTCACTGGCAATCTCAAGACTTATGCCCGACAAGCCAAGATCATTCACTTCGAGATTGATCCGAGCGAGATTGACAAGAATGTCAAGGTCGACCTCGCCGTCTTGGGCGATTGCAAGCAGACTCTGTCTGCCTTGCTGCCCCATGTCGATGCAGCGCGTCATGACAGCTGGATAGAGGGTTTCAAGCCTTATGCCGAGAAGGAGCGCAACAAGGTCATCGAGGCTGCCTTGCACCCCACTGAGGGCCCTCTGCTCATGGGCGAGGTAGTTCGCAGGGTGAGCGAGGCTGCCAACAATGAGGCTGTCCTCGTGACCGACGTGGGTCAGAACCAGCTTTTTGCCTGCCGCTATTTCAAGTATACACGGCCTCGCAGCATCATCACGAGTGGAGGCTGCGGCACTATGGGCTTTGGCATACCTGCCGCTATGGGGGCTTGCTATGGTGCTCCGGAGCGTACGGTATGTATGTTCTCGGGCGACGGCGGTTTCCAGATGACGATACAGGAGCTGGGCACCATCATGGAGAATCGTATCCCGGTCAAGATGATATTGCTCAACAACAATTTCCTTGGTAACGTGCGCCAGTGGCAGTATATGTTCTTCAACAAGAGATACAGCTTTACTCCGATGCTCAACCCTGACTACGAGAAGATTGCTGCGGGCTACAATATCCCGTGCCGCACGGTAGTGGAGCGTGACGAGCTCGATGCTGCCATACGCGAGATGCTCGACACTGACGGGCCGTATATCCTACAGTGCGCCATCAAGCCCGAAGATAATGTCTTACCTATGACACCTCCAGGAGGAAGTGTCGACGAAATGCTTTTGGAGATAAAATAATATGGACAAAACCGATAAGAAATACGGAGCTGCCGAGTGTGGTGACTGCAATACTTGCGGCAAGTGTGAGGACCAGATGAAGGCTCTCGAGGGCTTTTACTCTGCCACTATCGAGGCTGCCAAGATAGAGCGCGACTCATACGAGCGCAGTCTCTCGCGTCAGCGCAAGGCCACCTTGGCCGCTGATGCGCAGGAGGGCAACCAGCGCGAGACTTTCAAGCGCAATGCCGTGGTGCGCCCCTCTACGTCCGGTCATGAGGGTGCCATCATCAACCAGCACGAGGGCCTCACTCTCTATACATTAATTATATATAGTGAAAACTTTGCGGGTATACTCAATCAGATTACCGCTGTCTTCACACGACGTCAGGTCAATATCGAGTCGCTCAACGTCTGCGCCAGCTCTACTCCGGGGGTACACAAATATACCATCACCTGCTACTGCACTCACGATATGGCCGAGATGCTCACCAAGCAGATTGAAAAGAAGATTGACGTATTGCAGGCCAACTGTTTCGTCGACGACGAGATATTTATCCTCGAGACTTCGCTGCTCAAGCTCTCTACGCCCAAGGTGCTTGCCAACAAGGACATCTCGCGCATAGTGCGTATCTACGACGCACGCTATGTCGAGGTAAATCCTATCTATACCATAGTTGAAAAGACGGGCGTGACCGAAGACGTGCTGCGCCTCTTTGAGGAGCTCGACAATCTCGGCTGCGTGCTGCAGTTCGTGCGCACTGGACGTATTGCCGTGACAAAATCTCCGATAGAGCGTCTCGATCAGTATATAGCAAAACGCGAGGAAGAAAGGAAATGACTGAGAAAGTTGACACACACGAGATATTTGTAGAGCCTTTCCATGTCGACTTTACGGGGCGTATCTTCATGGGGGTGCTGGGCAATCATCTTCTCAACGCTGCGGGCAATCATTCGCAGCGCAGGGGGTGGGGTATAGGTGCGCTCAATGAGACGAGCCACACGTGGGTGCTGAGTCGTCTCAGCATTGAGATGATGCGTATGCCCGAGCAGTATGAGCGTTGCAGCATACGCACATGGGTGGAGAGCGTCATGAAGCTTTTCACGAACCGCAACTTCTCCATCCACGATGCGCAGGGCTCTCCCATAGGCTATGCACGGAGTGTATGGGCCATGATAGACATGCAGACCCGCCGCCCCTGCGACTTGCTCAGCCTTTACGACGGCGACATACTGAAGTATGTGGTGAGCGAGGAGGACAACGTCTGCCCCATAGAGGGTCACGGACGTTTCCGTTTCCGCGACGCACAGTTTGTGCGCAGCATCGACACGTATTACAGCGACGTGGACATCAACGGGCATATCAATTCCATCAAGTATATAGAGCACATCCTCGACCTCTTCCCCCGCGAGTCTTTCGTACGGGGTATACGTCGCTTCGAGATAGCCTACAAGAACGAAAGCTACATGGGCGACACCCTGCATCTCTATCGTCAGGACGGCGCGGACGGAGTCACCGATGTCGAGGTGCGCAAGAATGAAGGCGAAGTGGTCTGTCAGGCCAGGATAATCTTCGCCCCGACAGAACAAAACAACGAAACAACTTTATAACTAAAAAAAAACAAAAGAAAAATGGCAAAAATGAATTTTGGTGGCGTTATCGAAGAGGTAATGACACGCGAAGAGTTTCCATTGGAGAAGGCTCGTGAGATTCTCAAAGACGAGCTGATCGCAGTAATCGGTTATGGCGTTCAGGGTCCAGGTCAGGCTTGCAACCTGCGCGACAATGGCTTCAACGTCATCGTCGGCCAGCGTCAGGGCAAGACTTTCGAGAAGGCAGTCGCTGACGGCTGGGTACCTGGCGAGACTCTTTTCTCAATCGAAGAGGCTGCCGAAAAGGCAAGCATCGTAATGTGTCTGCTCTCTGACGCTGCTGTAATGTCTGTATGGCCCACACTCAAGAAGTATCTCACTCCGGGCAAGGCTCTCTATTTCAGCCACGGCTTCGCCATCACATGGAGCGACCGTACGGGCTGCGTACCTGCCAATGACATCGACGTTATCATGGTGGCTCCCAAGGGTTCTGGCACTTCATTGCGTACCATGTTCCTCGAGGGCCGCGGTCTGAACTCATCATACGCCGTATATCAGGACGCTACAGGACGCGCTCTCGACCGCACCCTTGCCCTCGGTATCGGTATCGGCTCAGGCTATCTCTTTGAGACAACTTTCCAGCGCGAGGCAACATCTGACCTCACTGGTGAGCGCGGCTCGCTCATGGGTGCTATCCAGGGTCTGCTTCTCGCTCAGTACGAAGTGCTCCGCGAGAATGGCCACACACCGTCTGAGGCTTTCAACGAGACCGTAGAGGAGCTCACACAGTCACTCATGCCTCTCTTCGCACAGAAGGGTATGGACTGGATGTATGCCAACTGTTCTACCACTGCACAGCGTGGTGCCCTTGACTGGATGGGCCCCTTCCACGATGCCATCAAGCCTGTAGTAGAGAAGCTTTACGCTTCTGTCAAGAGCGGCAACGAGGCTCAGATATCAATCGACGCCAACTCAAAGCCTGACTACCGTGTAGGTCTTGAGAAGGAGCTTGCTGCTCTCCACGAGAGCGAGATGTGGCGCACAGCCGAGACTGTACGTCAGCTCCGTCCTGAGAACAACTGATAAAGAACTTCTAATAATATAATAGGTTTGGCAGAGAAGGGGTCGCTTTCTCTGCCAAACTCGTAATTGGAATCTTTTGTTTTTCTACATTATCTATAGTGTGCTGTATCGGACTCGTATGGTATCTAACAAAACAACAAAACAACCAAACAACAAATAAGCCCCAAACAACCAAACAACCAAACAACCAAACAACCAAACAACCAAACAACAAATAAGCCCTGCCAAATGATGGCAGGGCTTAACCATTAT
>CALZLQ010000059.1 GCA_945788385.1 uncultured Prevotellaceae bacterium | reverse complement strand
ATACTTGCCACGGAGCGCGTACCCTTGCCTGCCGTGACTTGCAGGTAGTCGAGCTTGACATTCTGCGTGGCACTGCGCTCCGCACCGGCCAAGATAAGGATGTCGTCGTCGGTGACCTCCTTCTTCTTGTCGGCCAAGACGAGGAAGTCCTTGTAAAGCGCGTCGAGTTTATCTCCCTCCACGTCTACGCCATTGATATGCAGACGATGCTTCAAGGCTGCACGACCGCTGCGAGCTGTCAGCACGATGCTTGCCTCCTCAATACCCACCTCTTTGGGGTCCATAATCTCATAGGTCGAAGCATTCTTGAGCACACCGTCCTGATGAATACCCGAAGAGTGGGCAAAAGCATTCTTGCCCACGATAGCCTTGTTGGGCTGCACAGGCATGTTCATCAGCGAAGACACCATGCGACTCGTAGGATAAATCTTCTGGGTGTTGATATTCGTATCGATGCCCAAGTCGGGGTGAGTCTTGAAAATCATCGCCACCTCTTCGAGCGAAGTATTGCCGGCACGCTCACCGATACCGTTGATAGTCACCTCCACCTGACGAGCCCCGTTGAGCACACCAGCCACGGTATTGGCCGTAGCCATGCCAAGGTCGTTGTGACAATGCGTGGAAAGAATACTGCGACCTGCAGCAAAAGCATCGACGTGCTCATAGAGATACTTTATCTTCTCGCCATACTCATACGGAGTGCGGAACCCTGTAGTATCGGGTATATTGCATACCGTCGCTCCAGCCTTGCACACAGCCTCGATCACACGCGCCAGATACTCGTTGTCCGTACGCCCTGCATCTTCGGCATAAAACTCCACGTCCTCCACATAACGCTTGGCATACTTCACGGCTGCCACAGCCCTTTCGATAATCTCCTCGGGCGTAGAGTTGAATTTATAGCGGATATGACTCTCGCTCGTACCTATGCCAGTGTGAATACGTCCGCGCTTGGCATACTTCAGAGCCTCGGCAGCAGCATCAATATCTTTCTCGACAGCACGTGTCAGCGCACATATCGTAGGCCACGTCACAGCCTTGCTTATCTCCACCACGCTGTTAAAATCGCCCGGAGAACTCACAGGGAATCCTGCCTCAATCACATCCACGCCCAGCGCCTCAAGCTGACGTGCCACCTGAATCTTCTCAACCGTGTTGAGTTGACATCCCGGCACTTGCTCGCCATCACGCAGAGTGGTATCAAAAATGAACAATCTTTCGCTCATGTATCTATATCTTATGTATCTTATTTAGTTATCGCGCACAAAGTTATGAAAAAAAAATGACAATAGGGCTTTTTGTTGTTTAGTTTTTTTGGTATTTTGTTGTTTGGTTGTTTGGTTTTTTGTAATTTTGCACACGTAACCGAATATTTTCCCTATATCCGAGAAAAACACAACATTTTGAGAAAGACACAGTCATCCATACAAAAACAAGACATCGTGCGACGTCTGATAGACAGCGGACACGACTTTGCATTATATCGTTTCCCCAATGAGACCGAACCGCACCTCGTGCTCCAGTTACATGGCAGGGCGGAGCGTCCACAGGACGGTCAGGAATATTCAGGATTTGTCTTTGCCCCCTTTGCCGAGACGAAGGCCATTCCCACCCTGCTCATCAATCCCGACGTGGCGGTGAGCGGATGGACTCTCATCGATGAGCATACCCAGAGCCTCAGACATCGTAGACCTGCACTCTCGAATATCATTCTGGAGAATACTCACGGCGACATCGACCAGTCTGAATCTTACAAGATGGCTTTCCGTACGTTTCGCAACCTGTTGGACCGCGAGGAATACCAGAAGTTGGTGCTCTCATACAGTATGCTTGCTCCATGGAAATATTCGGGCTACGAGGACGAACTCTTCATGCTGGCATTAGAGAAGTTTCGCGACTCTATGGTCTACCTCGTCTATACTCACAAGGGCGGACGTTGGTTTGGCTGCACTCCCGAACTCCTCGTCGAGGGCTATGGGCGCAAATGGAGGACGATGTCTTTGGCCGGCACTATGCCGTCTGACTCTAAAATACCTTGGTCGCCCAAGAACATTCATGAGCAGGAGCTCGTCAGCCAATATCTCGAGGGGCAGCTACAGGATTTGAGGGCGCAGGTCATGCGTCGGGGCCCCTATACTGTCAGAGCAGGCAATCTCATACATCTGCGCACGGACTTCACATTCCATACTCCCACGCCTCATCGGGCACGCGAAATTATCGACCTGCTCCACCCCACCCCTGCCGTGTGCGGACTGCCCAAAGACGAAGCTCTACGATTCATACGTCAGCATGAGCGCAATCGTCGTATGTACTATGCAGGCTATCTCGGCCCTGTCAATCTGAGAGCGGAGACCTGTGTGTACGTCAACATACGCTGTTGCAACATACGCCCGGGGGGCAAAGCAGTATTTTTTGCTGGCGGAGGACTCACTCGCGACAGCATGTATTTCAGCGAGAAGGAGGAAATCAAACGCAAGTTCAACACCCTCCTGAGCATCTGATTTCCCAAACACTCTGCCATTTGTCTCTCACACACACTATCCCACTCTCACATACGCCCATGCTTAGTTCAGACCCTCTCTCTCTCCAGCTGCTTGCCTTGCTTCGAGCTCACCGCATCGAGGACATCATACTCTGCCCCGGCAGCCGTAATGCCGGCATAGTACACAGTGCATTGCAGATTGAGGATTTCCGCTGCCATAGCATTACCGATGAGCGTAGCGCGGGCTTCTTTGCCCTCGGCATAGCCCTTGCCACACAGCGCCCTGTAGCCGTCATCGTGACCAGCGGCAGCGCCTTGGCCAACCTCTATCCTGCTGCTTGCGAAGCGTATTATCAGCAAGTGCCCTTGGTCTTCATCTCTGCTGACCGCCCTGCCCGGTGGATAGGGCAAATGGACGGGCAGACCATGCCTCAGGAGGGTGCTCTCGGGCAAATGGTCAAGCTCAGCGTAAGCCTCCCTTTCCACGACCTTCTCCATGCCAACCGTCTCATCAACGAGGCCCTGCTCGAATGTCGGCACCGCACTTTGGGACCTGTGCATATCAATATCCCCATCGATGAGCCTATCTACGAATTTGACAGCGAGTGCCTGCCTGAGGTGCGTGTCATAGAGCGCGTCAACGGCTGCCCCGACTTGCCCTCACAGTCTCGTGTGCTAATCCTCGTCGGGCAAATGGACATACACACAGCCTTGCTATGCTCGGACGTCCTCCAACGCAACGGCTGCGTCGTAGTGGCAGAAAATCTCAGCAACCTCCAGCCTCTCCATTACATCAATTCTTACTGCATCGACTGGGACAAGACCGAACCTTTTGACCTCGTCATAACCCTTGGCGGCCACCTCGTCAACAAGGCCATGAAGGTATGGATACGCCACAACCCTCCGCGCGAGCATTGGCATGTCAGCCCCGACGGGGCGATAGCCGACACGTTTGGCATTCTCACCCGAGCCATCGAGTCTGCGCCTTGGGATTGCCTGTCATGTGTTGGCACGTATGCCGCCACGGATATGCCACTCCTACCCCAGAGCCAGCCTGTCAGCATCATCGGCGAGTTTATATCCCAGCTCCCTGCAGACAGCATACTGCACCTCGCCAACAGCAGTAGTGTACGCTATGCACAGCATTGCCCTATATCAAGCCCTGCCAGCATCTGCTGCAACCGTGGCATAAACGGCATCGAGGGCTCGCTCAGTACGGCAGTAGGCTATGCGCGTGCCTCCTTTCCGCGCCCCAACTACATCATCATCGGCGACCTTTCGTTTTTTTACGACCAAAATGCTCTCTGGAACGTCCAGCTTCCGGACAACCTCCACATACTCTTGCTCAACGACTGCGGAGGGGGCATCTTTGACTCTCTCCCTATCCCACGCGACCCTCGCAGCCGCGACTTTATTCAGGCCCGCCACCACTATGACGCTCACCACATCGCCGCACACTACCGCATCAGATACCTCACGGGGCACGACAAGTTGCAGGAATTCATCAGTTCGGACCGTTGCACTATCTTAGAGATTCAAGACTATAAATCGTAAACTCCTATCAATATACAATCTTATGAGAGACTGGAAACAAGTTAAAGCTTACCAAGAGATACTGCTCGATGAATGGGAGCACATCGCTCGCATCACTATCAACCGCCCCCACGTGCGCAACGCCTTCACTCCTCTCACCACCCAAGAACTCAGCGACGCACTCCGCTACTGCCGCGACTCATCGAGTGTGCGCATCGTCATACTCACGGGAGCCGACTCTCCGCGCAAGCCAGAACAGAGCGACGAAGAGTGGATGGCTACAAATGCCTTCTGCGCCGGCGGAGACATGAACGTCAAGGGGCGTGGAGGATACATCGGCCAGGACGGCATACCTCACCTCTCTGTGCTCGACGTACAACGCCAGATACGCAGCATCCCCAAGCCTGTAATCGCCATGGTCAACGGCTTTGCCGTAGGGGGCGGCCACGTGTTGCACGTGGTCTGCGACTTGAGCATCGCCGCCGACAATGCCAAATTTGGCCAGACCGGGCCTAAGGTGGGCTCGTTTGACGCAGGCTTTGGCTCTTCGTATCTCGCACGCATCGTGGGGCAAAAGAAGGCTCGCGAGATATGGTTTCTCTGCAAGCTCTACTCTGCCGACGAAGCTTTGGATATGGGCTTGGTAAATGCCGTAGTGCCTCACGACCAGCTCGAAGACACCACCGTCGAATGGGCGCAGCGCATCATGCAGCACTCACCCATCGCCCTGCGTATGATCAAGCGCGGCCTCAATGCCGAGCTCGACGGTCAGGCTGGCATACAGGAGCTCGCAGGCGATGCCACGATGCTCTACTACTTCTGCGACGAAGCGCAAGAGGGCGGACGTGCCTTTTTAGAGAAACGCAAACCCCAATGGGGCGACACATATATACCATAATTTAATATAAAAATGCAAATCAGTCTCTCACAGCAGACGCTGCATTTCAAGAAGCCTGCACGCACCTCGCGCGGTGAGTATACTACGCACCATGCCATCATAGTCCGCATCACGGACGAACACAGCGAACGCATCGGCCTGGGCGAGTGTGCCCCCTTGCCCGACCTCAGCTGCGACCGCGATGCTTACAAGCAGATGAGCCAAGTAGCCCGACTCATAGACCATGCTCTTGCTACTCCTTCGTATACCGATGCGCTGCGTCCCTATCCAGCCCTGCTCTTTGCCCTCGAGTCTGCCCTTTTTGATTATCAGCAAAACCCTATACTCTATGATACTCCCTTTGCTCACTCGCAAGTGGGTATTCCCACCAACGGACTCGTGTGGATGGGGGAATACGACGAAATGCTGGCCCAGGCCAAGCGGAAAATACTTCAGGGGCATCGCTGTATCAAATTCAAGATAGGGGCTCTCAAATGGGAAGAGGAGATTCACCTCATCGAGACTCTTCGCAGCCGTTTCAGTCCCGACACTCTACAGATACGTCTTGACGCTAACGGCAACCTTGCCCCTGACAGTGCGGACATCGACCTTGACATCGTCAAAGACAAGCTTGCAGACCTCGCCCCCTACGGCATACACTCTATCGAGCAGCCTGTCCCACAATATCACTGGCATCACATGGCCCAACTCTGTGCCACCTCGCCCATACCCATAGCCCTCGACGAAGAACTCATAGGTCTCAACCATACCGAGGAGAAAGTCTCGATGCTCGACACAATCAAGCCTCAATACATCGTCATCAAGCCCAGTCTACACGGAGGTATCACAGGCTCTCTCGAATGGGTGAGCCTCGCCCAGCGACGCGGCATAGGCTCATGGATGACCAGCGCACTTGAGAGCAACATCGGCCTGCGCAACGTGGCCCTGCTCGCTGCGAGTGCATACGGACCCAATATCACCTTTGCCCAAGGCTTGGGCACCGGACTGCTCTATACTGACAACATCGAGATGGACATCGAGATGCGACGTCACAAACTCTGGAGAAGCCCCATAGCAGAATGATTTCACATACGGAAATACTTCACACGAGTGGCAGCACAGGCCGTCCCAAGGCCATCAGCGTAGAATATAGCCGTATGCTCGCCTCAGCCCGCATGACCTGCGACTTTCTCCAGCTCAAAAGGGGCGATACCGCCTTGCTATGCCTCAGTACGCAATACATAGCAGGACGCATGATGGAAGTTCGAGCCGACGAGCGGGGATTGAGGCTCATACGCCGTCAGCCCAGTTCTCACCCCTTGGCAGACGTAGAGGAGCACATCGACTTTGCTGCCATGGTGCCCATGCAGGTCTACGAGTCGCTCCGCGTCCCCATCGAGCGGCAACGACTCTCGCGCATACGCCACCTCATCATCGGAGGCGGAGCAATTCCTCCTGACCTTGAGTCGGAGCTCGCATCGGAGTTCGGTCACGACCCTCTTTGTCCCAACCACATCTGGAGCACCTACGGCATGACCGAAACTCTCAGTCATATCGCCATGCGCCCCATAGGCCAGAGGTGGTATCAGGCTCTGCCCGGCGTCTCTCTCAGCCAAGATGCTGACCACTGTCTCATCATAGATGCTCCTCACCTCTGCCCCCACACGCTCCATACCAACGACATCGTAGAGTTTAACCCCGACGGAGCCGGCTTCGCAGTAAGGGGGCGCAAAGACAATGTCATCTGTACGGGAGGCATCAAAATACA
Source organism: uncultured Prevotellaceae bacterium (assembly GCA_945788385.1). GTDB lineage: Bacteria > Bacteroidota > Bacteroidia > Bacteroidales > Bacteroidaceae > Physcousia. Next base: position 586 of record CALZLQ010000059.1, on the reverse strand, counting down.
AATCGAAGAGGTCGAGGCCTTGCTCTCCCGCCATTTCAGCTTCCCCATCATAGTCACTTGTCGTCCTCACCCCAAGTATGGAGAGGCCATCGTCTTCCTATCCACCCAAGCTCTCGATGAACAGGTCTTGCGTCAGATTCTCCCCCCACACAGCCTGCCCAAGCAGATCATCATACTGCCTGCTCTCCCCCTGACCCCTACGGGCAAGCCCGACAGAGTGGCGGCAAAGGAGATCCTGAAAGTATATCACAACATCTCCGGCAGTTGAAAGAGTTTGGTACCGTTGCTGCCTTTGATGAGTATGAGACGGCCGTGAATTGGTATGGAAGCGAGTCGTGACTTGACGGCTTCGACATCATCGAAGTGGGTATAGTTGCGCAGCCCCTTGGTCCTACATTTGGCAAACTCGCTGCCTACGAGCCATATTTCTTCGAGGCGCATCTTGCTGAGGCGGTCTACGATTTTTTGATGTTCGGCGGTGCTCTCTTTGCCCATCTCGCGCATATCTCCGAGGATTACCATCTTGGCTGCGTGGCGTATCTGCCTGAAGTTGTCGAGGGCTACGGCCATACTGCTGGCATTGGCG
>CALZLQ010000058.1 GCA_945788385.1 uncultured Prevotellaceae bacterium | reverse complement strand
AAAACCTCAAAACCTCAAAACCTCAAAACCTCAAAACCTCAAAACCTCAAAACCTCAAAACCTAAAAAAACGTGCTCGACTTCGGAATAAAAGACGCCATTGATATATTGCTTGTGGCCATAGCTTTGTTTTTCGGTCACAGGCTGATGAAGAGGTCTCGCTCGGTGAACATTTTCTACGGAGTGCTGGTCTTCATCAGTATATGGATTATCGTGAGCAAGGTCTTGGAGATGAAATTGCTCGGCAGTATGCTTGACCAACTTGTCAACGTGGGTGCCATAGCTATCATCGTATTGTTTCAGGAGGAGATACGCCACTTGTTCTTCTCTATCGGCACTCACGAGCGCATGGAGAAGCTTATCCGTTTTTTCAGGCCCAAGAATCAGTCTCTGCTCAATGACGGCCTGCGTTACGACAGAGAGATGATCATGCCTATCCTCATGGCATGTCTGAACATGAGCAAGCACAAGGTAGGTGCCCTTATCGTGATGCAGAATGACCTCCCCTTGGGCGATTTCGTACGTACTGGCGAGCGTCTGGACGCCCGTATATCGCAACGTTTGGTGGAAAACATCTTTTTCAAGAACTCTCCGCTACACGACGGGGCGATGATTGTTTCCGAGGGAATGATTGTGGCTGCCGCGTGTATCCTGCCTATCAGCCATGATATGGACATACCCAAGGAGTTTGGATTGAGACACCGCGCTGCGCGTGGTATCACCAAGGATACTGACGCCCTGGCCATCGTGGTGAGCGAGGAGACGGGTGGTATCACGGTGGCTTACAACAATGCCTACCAGACTCATATTGATGCCGAACATCTCGAACGTATTCTCATGAACGGCAAATTCTGACTTTAATTTATTTCTAACAAAATACATATCATTATGTCACAACTTATGAACCAAATCATCGCTCGCGCCAAGGCCAACAAGCAGCGTATCGTGCTGCCTGAGTCTTTGGAGGAGCGCACTCTTACTGCCGCCGACATGGCTCTTGCCGACGACATAGCCGATATCATCCTCATCGGCAACCCTGACGAGATTATGGCCCTCGGAGAGAAACTTAATCTCTCTCACCTCGACAAGGCCACTATCATCGACCCCGCCACGAGCGACAAGACTGAGGAGTATGCCCAGTTGCTCTTTGAGCTCCGCAAGTCTAAGGGCATGACCATCGAGAAGGCTCGCGAGCAAGTGCTCAACCCTCTCTACTTCGGCTGCCTCATCATCAAGAGTGGCGATGCTGACGGTCAGATTTCCGGCGCGTTGTCTACCACGGGCGACACCCTACGCCCTGCCCTGCAGATTATCAAATGCGCTCCCGGCATCACTTGCGTAAGCGGTGCAATGCTGATGATTACCGACAAGCCCGAATATGGTGACAACGGCATTCTGGTCATCGGCGATGTGGCTGTGACCCCAATGCCAGATGCCAACCAGTTGGCTCAGATTGCCGTGTGCACCGCCCAGACTGCCAAGAGTGTGGCAGGCATTGACCCCAAAGTGGCTATGCTGAGCTTCTCTACCAAGGGAAGCGCCAAGCACGAGGTGGTAGACAAGGTAGTTGAGGCTACACGTCTTGCCAAGGAGATGGCTCCTGAGCTTGCCATCGACGGTGAGCTTCAGGCCGATGCTGCTCTCGTGGCGAGTGTGGGCGAGAAGAAGTGTCCCGGCAGCCCTATTGCAGGTCATGCCAACGTATTGGTAGTGCCATGTCTTGAGGTGGGCAACATCGGCTACAAGCTGGTGCAGCGTCTTGGCGGTGCTGACGCCATTGGCCCTATCCTGCAGGGTATAGCCCGTCCTGTCAATGACTTGTCACGCGGCTGCTCCGTAGACGACATCTACAAGATGGTGGCTATCACCGCCTGCCAGGCTATGGATGCACGCTAAGCAAAGGCTTTCGTTTAGACCTTGACTTTGTCCCTAACATACAAACGAAACTATAAAAACTACAAAACACATGAAAATACTCGTTTTAAACTGCGGCAGTTCGTCTATCAAGTATGCCCTGTATAATATGGACGACAAGAGCGTCATCACCTCTGGAGGCATAGAGAAGATTGGTCTGCCTGACTCTTTTATCAATGTGAAACTCGACGGCAAGAAACACAAGATGGAACGTCCTATCGAGGAGCACACAGCTGGCGTACAATGGATTTTTGAGGTGCTGACCCAGGGCGAATATGCCGTATTGGGCAGCCTCGACGAGCTCGACGCTGTAGGTCACCGCATGGTACACGGCGGTGAGAAGTTCAACAAGAGCGTGCGTCTCACTCCCGAAGTGATGGAAGCCTTTGAGGCCTGCAACGATCTCGCTCCCCTCCACAATCCTGCCAACATCAAGGGCGTGAATGCTGTGAGTGCCCTGCTGCCCAATATCCCTCAGGTAGGTGTGTTTGACACAGCTTTCCACCAGACCATGCCTGACTATGCCTATATGTATGCCCTGCCTTACGAGCTTTATGCCAAGTATGGTGTGCGCCGCTATGGTTTCCACGGCACAAGCCATCGCTATGTCTCTCAGCGCGTATGCGAGTTCTTGGGTGTAGAAGCTCAGGGCAAGAAGATTATCACCTGCCACATCGGCAATGGCGCATCCATCGCCGCTGTCAAGGACGGCAAGTGTGTGGACACCTCTATGGGTCTGACTCCTCTGGAAGGCCTTATCATGGGTACTCGCTCCGGCGATATTGACGCTGGCGCAGTGACCTTCCTGATGGACAAGTTGGGTTTGGATACCAAGGGGCTGTCTGACCTCCTCAACAAGAAGTCCGGCTTGGCTGGCGTAAGCGAGTTGTCAAGCGACTTCCGCGACATTCTCGCAGGCATTGCCGATGGAAACGACAAGGCTCGCCTGGCCAAGGAGATGTATACATACCGTATCAAGAAATACATCGGTCAGTATGCCGCAGCCATGGGTGGCGTGGATATTATCCTCTTCACAGGTGGTGCAGGCGAGAACCAATGGGAGGTACGCGAGGGGGCCACAGCAGGCTTGGAGTATATGGGCGTAAAGATGGACGAGGCCAAGAATCGTGCATGCCGCGCTACTGAGGCCGTGCTCTCTGCCGATGACTCTAAGGTGACTGTGTGCTGTATCCCAACTGACGAAGAGCTTATGATTGCTCTCGACACCCAGGCTTTGTGTTAAATCATGGAATATTTCCTCGAAAATGACCTCTTGAAGGTCACTGTCAACTCGCTCGGGGCTGAGGTGACGAGTGTCGTCGCCAAGGCCTCGGGGCAGGAGTTGTGGTGGTGTGGCGATGCTGCTTTCTGGAAGGGTCACTCCCCTATCCTCTTCCCAGCCTGCGGCGGTCTGTGGAATGGTGAGTACCGTCTCGACGGCAAGACCCTGAAGATGCAAAAGCACGGCTTTGCCAAATTTATGGAGTTTGAGAAGACCGAAGACACTCTCTTGGGAGAAAATGATTTCAGCATCAGTCTGACGTTGTGCGACAATGAGGAGACTATGAAATCCTTCCCCTTCCGCTTCCGCCTGACCATTACCTATACGCTGCGTGAGTCTGTCTTGGAGTGTGATGCCGAGGTGACCAATCTCACCGAAGGACACACCATGCACTATCAACTCGGAGGACACCCTGCCATTGCGTTGCCTGACTATGCTCCCGACGAGGAGATAATAGGCTATCTCGCGCCATGCAATATGCGCACCGACAATCTGAGCGTAGTTCGCGCTGGCGAGCAAGGCTGTTGGGGACCAGAGCGCTTCAAGCCCAAGACTGACGAACAAGGTTTGATTCCGATTAGCGTCGAGACCTTTGCCAACGAAGCTCTCATCTTTGACAACTCTCAGTTTCAGTCGATGATTATATATCGCGCAGATGGCGAGACAGAGTTGGCCGAGGTATATTTTGATGCCCCCGTTTGTCTCGTATGGCAGATGACAGGCCTGCTTTGTCCCTACGTATGCGTTGAGCCCTGGTTCGGACTATGTGACCGTCAGGGCTACACTATGGATTTGGATTATCGTCCGTATAGCCAGCACGCTATGGAGGGCGACACCAACAGCCACTTCCTTTGGGGCATCAACTTTGTTCTTCAAGACTGTTCAGACTGAGGCACGCCCCATCCCACTCAGCATAGGTACAGAGGTTCATCCATTCGCCAAGAATGATGAGCCTCTTGTCTTTGGCCAGCATGAGGTCCAACTCTATATGACGATGCCCGAAGATATAGGCATCAATCTCAGGGTGCTCCGAGAGATGCTCCTTGGCATAGAGCACGAGCTCCTCCTTATCCTCTCCCTTGAAAGGCTCCTCATGACTGATATGAGTAGCCAACACATCGCCAAACTCATTGGTGATGACCCCTCCGAATGTATGACGCAGCCGGCTTTGCTTTGCCCACCTCAGTCCAAGCTCCACGCCGAGGTCAGCAGGGACGAGGTTGCGGAAAAGCCATTGACAAAGCCGCGAATGAAACACAGCCCTGATAAACCTGAAAGAGCGACTCTCATCGCCCAGTCCGTCACCATGTGCAAGGTAGACCCTCATTGGCGCAGCCAGACCCTGTGAGCCGACAGCATCGCGCTCAAGCTCTATGACCTGAGGGCCGCGATGTATGACCACTCCGCATTCCCGCTCCAAGTAATCAAACGCCCATATATCATGATTGCCAGTGAAGTAGTGCAACTCTACACCTCGGTCTGCAAGCTCCGAGAGTTTGCCAAGAAAGCGGGTACTCCCCTTGGGAACCACATTGTGATACTCAAACCAAAAGTCAAACATATCGCCGAGCATATACACTGCTCTTGCGTCGTACATGATGCCCGTCAGAAAGTCACACAGTCTGCGCTCATGCGCCTTAGGGTCTGAAAGAGCCCGGCTGCCGAGGTGAGCATCACTTATGAAATATATCCGCTTTGCCACCGTGAAAACACATTAAAGGAAACCAAGCTCCACCTTGGCCTCTTCCGACATCATATCCTTACACCATTCTGGCTCAAAGACCAGATTGACGTCCACACGCTTTAGCCCCTCAATAGATTCAAGCTTCTGGCGTACGTCTTCGACGATAAAGTCAGCAGCAGGACAGTTTGGAGCAGTCAAGGTCATGTCTACCTCAAGTCTTAGAGCCTCCTCTGTGTCTGCTTCCGCCGCATCATCAAGAGGCAGAGTCTCTATCCTGTATATCAGCCCCAAATCATACACATTGACCGGAATCTCAGGGTCATATACAGTCTTGAGGAGCTCTATGACTCTCTCTTCTATATTTATTTTGTCCATATTTCAAATTTTTCCTTGCTCGTAATAAGAGTAATATATATTGTCGCCGATGATGATATGATCCAGCAGCTTTATATTGACCACACGACACGCTTCGCCCAGTCGCTGCGTGAGCGAATCGTCCTGACGGCTCGGGCTCGGATTGCCACTCGGGTGATTGTGAGCAAACACTATCGACACAGCCCCGGCTATGAGAGCCTCGCGAAGTATCAATCTGATGTCGGCTACAGACTCAGAAATGCCGCCACTGCTGACACGCTTGCGCGAAATGAGCTGGTTCTTGGCATCAAGAAGCATGACATGACACTCCTCGTGCTGCATATCAAGCATGTGAGTGCGAAGATACTCATACATATCGCTTGCCTTCATAAAAGTGATGCGCTCGCGACTCTCACGCATGAGACGTTTGCCAAGCTCCATAGCAGCCTGGATAGTGATAGCCTTGGCAGGCCCTATACCATTGTACGTCTGCAACTCCTTGAGAGTCTTCGTGGCCAAAATCCTAAGCGAGTCATCACTACCGCAGAGCAAATCCCTCATGAGCTCCACACTGGAACGCTTGGAGGTACCACTGCCGATGAGTATAGCCAAAAGCTCGGCATTGCTCACAGCCTCCACTCCAAGAGCCTCGACACGCTCCCGAGGACGCTCCTCTTTTGACCACTCCTTGACACTCATGACGCTGCGCTTATATCATGTTACTCGTAAAAATTTTCCCTGAAAGCCTGCAGCTCCTCATTCCTGCCGCAGATGCAACGCAGATACCACGCCCTGATGAACCCAGTACCATAGCCCATGAGCTGGACATAAGCGGCAGGCACTGAGAGCAAGCCCACTTTGGCACTACGGTTGGCGATACTGCTGTCGACAAAGATTAGTACGCTGTATAATACCATTGGTGCCAGACACCATAGCGCATGCACACACCATGGCAATCCCACGAATGCCAGCAAGAGCATGGCCGCGACACCGAGAGTGAAAACCGCAGGAAGCAGATGCACGAGTTTGAGCGACCCAGGGTGACGCTTCATGAGGTTGATACGAGCTATGCCGCTGTTGTGAACCTGCTTAAAAAACTTCTTCAAGTCAGTGCGCCGCTTGTGCCAGACCCACGCCTCGGGGATTAGGCTACACTTTGCCCCACTCTCATAGATTCGGATAGAGAAATCAATATCTTCGCCAAATCGCATATCAGCAAAACCTCCCAACTTGCTCCAAAGCGTTGCCTTGACACCCATATTAAAGGAGCGGGGATAAAATTTCTTGTCCAACTGCTTCTTTCCTCCACGTATGCCACCTGTCGTGAAGAACGACGTCATAGAGTAACTGATAGCCTTTTGAATAGGAGTGAAATCCGGGTGAGCGGCGTCAGGACCTCCGAAGGCATCAAGAGGCTCGCGGGCCAAAGCCTCATCTACGGCGGCAATATAGCCTCGCGGCAATACCACATCGCTGTCGAGCACTATGATATACTCCCCCTGCGACCTCTCAGCTCCATAATTACGACTCTGACCCGGGCCACTGTTGGGCTTGACAAAATAGCGGATAAGCAACTGCGACGCATAGCGTTTGACAACCTCCTCACAAGGTATTGAAGACCCGTCCTCTACCACAACCACCTCAAAATCACTCTTCGTCTGCATACACAGGCTCGAAAGCAATTCGTCCACTTCGTCAGGGCGATTATAGACAGGTATTATTACACTGTATTTCATTTTTCTCTAAACCTTAACGCAAAATTACGAAAATTTTCAGAATAATACAACAATTCAGGTCGTTAGCTTGTATTTTTTGATTACATAACTATCTACAAGAAAAGGGCAGGTAAGGCAAAGGTCACAACTCGTAAAGTTGTCAACGAGCCCATAGCCTCCGATCACCGGCCTGTCATAGTTGAGTTGCGCTAACAGGCGTATGGATTCAAGATTTTTCAAAACTGCTCCTTTGGCTAAAAAACCGCATTTTAGGCCCTTTTGCCCTACGTTTCCCTTAGCATCCTCTTACTATCCTCTTAGCATCGCCCATATTTTGTGGGGAATACTAAGGGAAAAACGCTGTTTTGAGGCGATTCTGCATAGGGCAAGCGGGATAATACGTGTCAAGATTTTTTGCGTGATACCCACAACTCGCAATCTGACATTGAAACCATGTCGGAAAATAATTTTCTATTCCGGTTCATTTCGCAAGGCATTAACTCTTCAGTAGTCCATAGCCAGCTGACTGCCATTAAACTTGCTTTTAACGGCTATTAAACGGCTATTAAAGTTTCATCAAAAA
>CALZLQ010000057.1 GCA_945788385.1 uncultured Prevotellaceae bacterium | reverse complement strand
AGACATTAGTAGACATAAAGTGTCTAAAAGTTTGTAGATTTGCAGATTAGGACTCCTCGAGGTAGTCGTTGTCCGAATTTTTGCAGCAAGAGCACAAATAGACACGACTGCCATGCAGACAAAGGACAAGCACATACTCACTGATGGAGAAGTGCTTGACGCTGTGGTAAACGATAGCTTACTTTTTCTAAAGTATATTCGTCGAACTGACGTTAAATTATATAGGGAGTTGTAAAATCTATACTTGTTTTGTTTTGTTCGGAAAAAAGTATTACCTTTGTACCTGTTTCTCGCATACTTAAATCTAAAGTATCATAAATATTATGAAAATATTCGAAAACTACAAGAAATCTCTCAAGTCTACAGAGACTGAAGATTGGCTGGACCTGCGCGTGGTGCGTCCTTTTTCTTACCTCCTTGCCCTTTGCTTTGACAAGCTTAACATGCACCCTAATACTATCACTATCCTGTCGATGATTGTGGGAGTAGCGAGTTGCTGGGGCTATTGTCATGGATCATATTTCTACGAAGGCAAAGAAGGGCTCATGTTTAATATTATCGCCTGCCTTCTTTTGCTCTTTGCCGACATACTTGACTGTACCGACGGACAGTTGGCACGCATCAGCGGAAAGCGTAGCAAGTGGGGGCGCATACTCGATGGCTTGGCTGGACCTGTATGGTTTGTACCTATTTACCTGGTCATAGTGTATAGGTTTTACACACATCACTCCATGGAGTTTGAATGGTTTGGCATAGCCGACACCGAGCAAAATACGCTGATAGCCACAGCCGTAGTGTTTCTACTCGCATTGGTATCGGGATTTTGGGGCATGACAGGGCAGCAGCGCATCGCTGATTACTACATACAGATACATCTGTTCATGCTAAAGGGCGAAAAAGGCAGCGAGCTTGACACAGCAGAGGCACAACAAAAGGATTATGACAATCTGCCTGCGGACTGCAACCCCGTATGGAAAATGTTCCAGAAAAGCTATATCGGATATACCAAGAAACAGGAAGAGTCTACACCATACTTCCAGTCCTTGATGCACACTCTTCGCGAGAGATACGGCTCTGCTTCGGCCATGCCTGCTGAAATCAAGGAGCGTCTGCTCAAGTGTTCGCGTCGCATCATGCCCTGGAACGCTATGCTGACCTTCAATTTCCGCACGGGCATATTCTTCGCATTCTGCCTCGCAGATATGCCCGTATGGAATTTCATCTTTGAGATTGTGGCCCTCGGACTGCTTACCAAATGGATAATATCAACCCACGAGAAGACCTGCGCTTCAATCCTTGACCTTCATTAGCGCCATACCTATGGCTATCCATACAATCTCGCGTACACGACAGATGATGCTGACGTACATCCCTACAGCAGGGGTGAGCCCCATTGCTGCTATCGAGAGGGCAAAACCACCTTCCTGCACACCAAGCTGAAGCGGAAGAAAACCTATAAGGTTGGCAAACAAGGTCGTAAATGCCAATATCAATACTGAATGTACATACGTGAGGAGATAGCCTTCCCAACCACCGCCACAGTTCTCACCAAGTAGCAGCAGCATGAACATAATCTCAAGAGCTTGCACCAAACGTCCGAGATACTCCAGCAGGAAACTCTCGTAGAAAGCCTTCTTGTCCTGAGCATGAAGGGCGGCAATCTGGCGGTCTATATTCTCCAAGGCGTGACTGTGCGTCTCTCTGAAACGCATGCTCCACCCCTTCAATCCCGGTATATGGCCAACGAATTTTATGACCTTTACCACAAGCCCGTTTTTGTATCCGCGACTGAACATGTAGAATGCGCCAAGACAAAAGAAAAATATAATACCGAGGATGACACCTACGCTCTCGTCCATAAGTATGCTATCGTCGCCGAGCAACCACAATGCGATATAGAAGAAGATGCTTGTAAACCAAAGCCAGAAATGCGCAAATACGTGCATCATGGCGTAGAGTATGACACTACTCGTAGCGCGATGCTTGTCCATATCGCGACTGAGCTCCATGATGCGCCAAGGCTCTCCGCCCAATCCGCCTACGGGAGTAGCATAGTTCAAGGCATAGCCCGTGATAGTGAGGCGAAACACTCGTCGCAGTGACACGTGTTCATCGTCAGACTTAGTGCCAAGTATGATGCTATTCCACGAAAGGGCATTGATAAAGTACACCAGCACCCATACTCCGAGTATAGGGAACATCCAGTAACCTGCACGGCAGATATGATGCCATAGCTCGACAAAACTTACATCAAAGGTGAAGAGCATGACTACGCACGCCAATACGCCAATGACGAAAAAGATGTTGTTAAGAGACTGTTTGGATAGTGACATATATTTGTAGGTTAGGGTTTAATGTTATACGAAGCTTGCAGCAAAGTCTTGATATCGTTTATACGCTGCTCGTTGCCCTCGACAGGCTCGGACATAATAGTAGCATCTGCGCTAATGTCGTAGATAGTGGTACCCGAGGCATCTCGCAGCAATACACCCGAAGGATAGTTGGCATAGACGAGCTGGTGCGAATATGACGTGGAGAGCACATTGCGGCTCCATGGGAATTGAGCATGCCCGATGCCCATCTGGGCGAGCAGAGTGGCAGCGATATCAGACTGTGAGGTAAGCACATCAATCCTCCTCGCCTCCTTTATTGCTCCGCCTATGAAGAACAAAGGCATGTGAAACAACTCAGCATCAGCGTACGTAGTATTGTAAGTATGGCCATGATCAGCAAAAACTACTATTACAAGGTCTTTCCATGCCTCAGTCTTCGACAATTCGTCGAGGAAATGCCCCACGCAGTGGTCAGTATAAGCAAACGCATTGTAGACCTTGTTGTCAAGCCGGTGATACGGCACATCAAAAGGTTCGTGACTATCAATCGTCTGCATGCCTATATAGAAAGGCTTGCCAGACTCATACCTTGACTTGACCAAAGATAAAGTACGCGCCAGAGCCACACTGTCGTTGGCTCCCCAGCCAGTAAGTACCTCAGCAGGCACATCAAGGTCATCAATATCCCAGACCTTTTCATAACCTGTAGCTGACAGGTACTCCCCCTTGTTCATAAACACAGCATTGCCACCATATATATAATCTGTAGAGTAGCCCAAACTGCTCAAAGTCTTGGCTAGCGAAGGCAAGGAGTGTATGACGCTATCCTCAAGCAGCATACTGCGCGTAGGATAAGGAGGAAAACCATTGAGAGCACATACCGTGCCACGATCAGTACGGAAACTCGAAGCATAAGCATTAGAAAACCACACACCCCTCTTCATCCACTCCGAAATCTCAGGAGCCACACCCTTTGCACCTCCCAGAGCCTCCACAAACGGAGCTCCGAAACTCTCAAGTTGTATGGTCAGGACATTAGGCCTGCGTGTCGACAAGACAGTCAGGGTAGAGTCAGCATTGTCAGTAGTGGGGAAAAGTTGGCCAAACCTCTCACGGCAAGCCTCATCTTCCATATAGCGAAACTGCTGATCGAAATCCTTCTGATACAGCAACACAGAGTAAGCCATGTGACCCACAGGGTTGGTAGCGGCATGTGAGAGCAGCAGCTTGTCCGAATAAAAAGCACTATGCTCGTCAGCTCTACGTCCGTTTATACCCCATATTATCGCAGCCAACACCATGCCTGCTACAAGATAAGCCCCTACCCTCTTGGGAGGCAGAGACTTAGCCTTAACATTGACGGGTACTATTCTCTTGGGGGTAATCAATACTGACAACACGGCAAACAAGACTGCACACGACAACCCCAAGCCAAGCCTCGACACTATATACCACCACGAAGCACTCGCGCCCGCATTGCCCGGCGAAGACATATAGCTGAATACCGAAGCGTCGAGCAAGAACTTCCAGTTTTCATACATAATCAGTGTGCCCGCGGTGATACACGCACAAGCGAAGACCACCACCGCAAGATAAGGCCCCACCACCCAGCGCAGGGGCATCTTGGGCCACCTGAACGTCAGTGTAGTGACGAGCCATACTGGCAATACAATCATAGCCACCACGCTCAAGTCGAGAGGCAAGGCGTGCCACTCACATTCAATGACATCAGTCAGTGTGAAAAACTCAACGTCGCGATTATATACGAGAAACGCCAAATGCCCCAACGCCATAAGGGCGTAGAGGTATAGAGTCAAGGCGATTATATAGAACGTTCTTTTCATTTTCTTCCGAAGTCAGCAGGTATCTCTCCCCATTGCGCCGTGTCCCATTTCAATATCGGCACGCGAAATGAATGAGTCCTCAGCCACAGCTCCGCCCTCGCCACAAGTTCAAGGACCTGCTCCGTCTCGGGAGTGCGCGCCAAGGTCGTCTTGGCCTTCTTGTTTCTCACCCAAGCCTGACCGCTGACACTATCTGAGTAGATAGGCATTGATATACCCCGTTGTTCCATCAGAGCCAAGGCATGCACTATGGCAAGAAACTCGCCTATATTGTTGGTACCCATGATAGGACCAAAGCGAAACACCTCCTTGCCGCTCGGCACGTGCACTCCGCGGTACTCCATCGGCCCGGGATTGCCACTGCAAGCACCATCTACACAAATGGCTTCATTAGGACACATCGTCGTCACAGGGCAGAATTACATACGCTCAGGCACCTCGATACCGAGCAATCCCATACCATTCCTGACAATCTGTGACACAGCCTCCGACAGAGCCAGTCGCACCTGCTGCTTGTCCCTGTCCTCCTCGCGCAACACGCTGAAGTCATGGTAGAATTGGTTGTATTCCTTCACCAGCTCATAGCAATAAGTTGCGATGCACGAAGGATTGTAGTCCGTACCTGCCAGACGAATCACCGCAGCAAAGTCATTCATGTGCTGAATCAGGCTCGTCTCCTTGTCCGAAAGCTCCGTCTCAGGTAGCGTATCAGCCATCTCGATACCCTGCTCTGCCGCCTTGCGCAAGATACTGCGTATACGAGCATAGGTATATTGGATAAAAGGTCCTGTATTACCGTTAAAGTCGATACTTTCCTCTGGATCAAAAAGCATATTCTTGCGAGCATCGACCTTCAGGATAAAATACTTCAAGGCACCAAGTCCCACTATACGGCTTATCTCGGCAGTCTCCTCGTCAGTTATTCCCTCCAGCTTCTTTATCTTGTCCTCGCTCATGCAGCGCGCATCGGCAATCATCGTGGCAATCAAGTCGTCAGCATCGACCACTGTACCCTCACGAGACTTCATCTTGCCATTAGGCAATTCCACCATACCATAAGAGAAATGCACCAGATCCTTGCCCCACTTGAAGCCCAACTTATCCAGCAGGATAGAAAGCACCTGGAAATGGTAGTTCTGCTCGTTGCCCACCACATAAATCATCTTATCAATAGGGAAATCCTGGAAACGCAACTTGGCCGTACCTATATCCTGAGTCATATACACCGACGTACCATCACTCCTGAGCAACAGTTTCTCATCAAGCCCCTCACCCTTCAAGTCAGCCCATACCGAGCCGTCCTCACGACGATAGAACAAGCCCTTGACCAGGCCCTCTTCGACCTTCTCCTTGCCCTCAAGGTAAGTCTCGCTCTCATAGTAAATCTTGTCAAAGCCCACTCCCAAAGCCCTGTATGTCTCGTCAAAGCCAGCATATACCCAGCTATTCATCTTCTGCCAGAGAGCGCGCACCTCAGGGTCATTCTGCTCCCACTTCACGAGCATCTCATGAGCCTCCTTAATCAGCGGAGCCTCCTGCTTGGCCTTCTCCTCGTCCATACCCTCAGCCATGAGAGACTTCACCTCCTCGCGGTAATGCTTGTCAAAAGCCACATAGTAATCACCAATGAGGTGATCACCCTTCTTGCCGCTCGTCTCGGGAGTCTCACCATTGCCATATTTCAGCCAAGCCAGCATACTTTTACAGATATGTATGCCACGGTCATTTACGATATTCGTCTTGACGACCCTGTTGCCATTAGCCTCCATCACGTTGGCCAACGCCCAACCGAGCAAATTGTTGCGCACATGTCCGAGATGCAAAGGCTTGTTGGTGTTAGGGCTCGAATACTCTATCATCACGAGCGGCGAATTGTCCGTCACAGGCACGAATCCGAACTTCTTGTCAGCTCGTATGCCCTCAAGCATCTTTATCCACTGAGCAGGGGCAATCGTCATATTCAGGAAACCCTTGACTGCATTAAACTTGCTCACCACCTCAGGGCACTCCCTCACGAGATACTCTCCAATCTCCTGAGCCGTAGCCTCAGGAGCCTTCTTGCTCGTCTTGAGCAAAGGGAATACCACCAGTGTCAACTGACCCTCAAACTCCGGACGAGTCTCCTGCAGCTGCACCATCTTCTCGGGCAACGAAGCCCCATATAGTTTCTCAATACCAGCCAAGACAGCCTTGGCCAGAGTCATGTGTAAGTCCATCTGTATATTTTTGTGTTTATATAAAAGAAAGCTATCTGCGCCAATCGGTCTATCTGTCTGCTACCGGCTTGATGCCACCCGTCAGAGCAGCCCAGCGCAACCGGAGCACACCAAACAAAGCCTCGCTGAAGATACCGCCAGACATCTTGCTAGTGCCGAGCTCACGGTTGATAAAGATGACAGGCACCTCCTTGATTGCGAAGCCCAGACACAGCGATGAATATTTCATCTCAATCTGGAAAGCATAGCCCTTGAACCTAATCCTGTCCAAGTCAATCGTCTCGAGCACCTTGCGTCGGTAGCATACAAAACCTGCCGTAGTATCACGCAGCCCGATGCCCAACACCGTACGTACGTAAGCACTCGCATAGTAAGACATCAGCACACGTCCGATAGGCCAGTTCACCACGTTTACTCCCGAGATATATCTGCTCCCCACAGCCACATCATAGCCATCCGAATGGCACGCCTTATACAATTTGGGCAAATCATTGGGATTGTGGCTAAAATCGGCGTCCATCTCAAAGATATAGTCATAGCCTTGCTCTATAGCCCACTTGAAACCGCAGATATACGCTGTACCCAAGCCCAACTTGCCACTGCGCTCAATAAGGTGAAGCCTACCCTTGAGGTCGCCCTCCATCAATCCCTTGACAATAGCTGCTGTCCCGTCAGGGCTACCATCGTCAATGACAAGCACATCAAACCCCTCCTCAAGCCCGATTACGGCACGCGATATAGCCTCGATATTTTCCTTCTCATTATACGTAGGAATAATAACAATGCTGTCGTTCATATTTATATTATAATATATGGATTTGCCTACAAAGTTACAGAAAAATCATCACAAAACCCTGTCCTCAAGCCAAAAAAAAGCCCCAAACACACAAAATAAGGGCATTTCCCCAATTGAGAAATGCCCTATAGTTTCGTTTCGCCAGCTTTTTGAGCTATAGCACAAGCCTTGCCCAGTCTTACTTACGCAGACCAAGAGCCTTGACGATGGCACGATAACGGTTGATATCGCGAGACTTCAGATAGTTGAGCAGAGCACGACGCTTACCTACCAGACCAGTCAGAGCACGCTCAGTGCTGTGATCCTTGCGGTTCTGCTTCATGTGCTCAGTAAGGTTCTTGATACGGAAAGTAAACAACGCAATCTGGCTCTCGGCACTACCAGTGTCCTTGGCGCCCTGGCCGTAAGTAGAGAAAAGCTCTACCTTCTTTTCAGAATTCAAATACATAGAACAGTAGATGATTTAAATGGTTACTTGTTCGACCCCGCAGCTCCCATACATTCGTTCACTGCCCGATAAGGTCAAATGCGGGTGCAAAGTTAAGAAAAATAAATGATACAACCACAAATCCACACACAAATATTGCGGTCATCACCAAAAAAAATATCATTTTACAGTTACAAGAGGTCAAAAACAACATTATTTATTTAATTTTGTACCTAAAACACAGAAACGACAACCCGAATGGATTCAATCAGAAACATAGCGATAATAGCACACGTCGACCACGGCAAGACCACCCTCGTCGACAAGATGCTCATGGCAGGCA
>CALZLQ010000056.1 GCA_945788385.1 uncultured Prevotellaceae bacterium | reverse complement strand
CTGTACATAGATAGTGTGGAGAAAGAATGGGAGCAATACCCCGTGCTGAGGTTTGACATGAGTACTGCCAAACACCAAGGGCAGGAAGAGCTCAGACAAGAACTCAGCGCAAAACTCTCGTCATACGAGTGTATTTATGGTAAGGGACTACCAGATGAAACCAACCTCAACCAACGCCTGCAAGGCTTGATAGAGCGTGCCCATGCCAAGACTGGCAAGAAAGTCGTAGTCCTCATAGACGAATATGACGCACCCTTGCTTGATGTGGCTCACATCAAGGATGAGATGGAGCAGCTTCGACAAATCATGCGCAACTTCTATTCCCCCTTGAAGTATTGCGACCCGCACCTCAAGTTTGTCTTCATCACGGGAATAACCAAGTTCTCACAGCTGAGCATATTCAGCGAGCTCAACAACCTCAAGAACATATCGATGACCCCAAGTTTTGCGGCCATCTGCGGAATCACCGAGGAGGAGATGCTCACTCAGATGGCGGACTATATAGATGAGTTTGCAGGCAACAAGGGTAAGAGCAGGGAGGAGATAATAAAGTCTCTCAAGCGTCAGTACGACGGATACCACTTTGCATGGCCTTCACCCGATATATTTAATCCTTTCAGCCTGCTCAACTCCGTACAGGACAGTATGCTAAAGAGTTATTGGTTCGAGAGTGGTACGCCAACGTTCCTCATTGAGAAAATGAAGGAGTTTCATGTCTTGCCTTCGATGCTCAAATCCAATTACGTCATGGCTTCTGACTTTGACGCTCCGACGGAGAATATGGCTTCTATCATGCCTCTGCTCTATCAGTCGGGGTATTTCACTATCAAGGACTACGATGAGATGAGCGATATGTACACTCTCGACCTCCCGAACAATGAGATACGTATCGGCTTGATGCAGAGCCTCCTCCCCAACTATATCCAGCGTGACTCGTACAAGGGCAACACTACGGTAGCAGAGATGTACCTCGCCCTGTACAATGACGACCTTGACGGAATGCTCCGCTTGCTACAGACTTACTTGCTCACTATCCCCCAATGTGACAATACTAACTATGAGGGGCACTATCAGCAACTGCTTTATGTCATCTTCTCCCTCCTGGGCAGGTATGTCGACGTAGAAGTGCGCACTTCTAACGGTCGTGTGGATATGGTGATGAACTCGGGCAAGGCTCTATACCTCTTTGAGTTAAAACTAAACCAGTCTGCCGAGGCTGCCATGAACCAGATTAACCTCAAGGACTACCCCTCACGCTTTGCCCTAAGCGGACTGCCCATCATCAAGGTTGGCATCAACTTCGATATGGAGAAGCATAGCCTTAAGGATTGGGTGATAGAATGAGATATACCGCGGCAATCATCTCGGTGAGGTTACGGTTGCGCCATCGCCCAAACTACGAAGTTTCAGCATCTCTTCAATAACGATTAAAAGTCTTTTGAAAAGGTATTAAACCTTAATCTATCATTAGACTGTGATGCGCTACCAATCTAATGACCTATTCGTAACTATTCAGGATAATGTTAAATAAATATAAAAAATAAGTGTATTTCTTGTGTTTTCCACGCATGAGCGCGTGTGTTATTAATAAATTGCTTAACTTTGCATTCGAAATCAGATATGTCACAGAGAGTGAGGGACCCGAAACAAAGTGGTTCCTCACTTTTCATTATAGATATAAAACGAGAATAAGATTGTAATGATTAGCAAAAGTGCTGTTGAACAGGCCGTCAACGAATGGCTGGATGGAAAGGAGTACTTCCTAGTGGATGTAAGTGTGAGTGCCGATGATGAGATTGTCGTCGTCATTGACCACGCTGAGGGTGTGTGGATTGAGGATTGCGCTGACTTGTCGCGCTATATCGAGAGCAAGATCAACCGCGAAGAGGAGGACTACGAACTTGAAGTGGGAAGTGCCGGACTGGGATACCCATTCAAGGTGCGCCGTCAATGGGAGATACACCTTGGCAAGCCTGTGGAAACTATGCTGAAAGACGGACATAAATATCGCGGCGAACTGACAGAAGTGGGTGAGGAGACTTTCTCTATCACAGCTGAAGAGAAGGTACGCCATGAGGGTGAGAAACGCCCTCGCAAGGAGATGGTGACTCGCACGTTTGGATATGACGAGTGTGTGTATACCAAATATTATCTGAAATAATAAATACATCTATACATAATTACATGGCAACTAAGAAACAATCTGTTGAGTCTGTAAATCTGATTGAGTCGTTTGCGGAGTTCAATGAGGTGAAGAACATTGACCGCGCCACACTGGTGAGCGTGCTAGAAGAATGCTTCCGTAGCGTGATTGCAAAAATTCACGGCACGGACGAGAACTATGATGTAATTGTCAACCCTAACAAGGGTGACTTCGAGATTTATCGCAACCGTACAGTGGTGGCTGACGATGAGGTCAAGAACCCTAATATGGAAATCAGTCTTTCTGAAGCACGTCAGATTGATGAGGATTATGAGGTAGGCGAAGAGGTGAGCCAACGTGTGGAGTTTTCTGATTTTGGACGTCGTGCCATACTGACTTTGCGCCAGACTTTGGCAAGCCGTATTCTTGAGCTTGAGCATGATACGCTCTACAATCAATATAAGGATCGTGTAGGCGAGGTAGTAAGCGGTGAGGTATATCAGAGTTGGAAGCGTGAGACCCTCGTGACTGACGACCTTGGCAATGAGTTGATTCTGCCCAAGACGGAGCAAGTGCCCGGCGATTTCTTCCGCAAGGGTGAGACTCTGCGTGCCGTAATATCACGTGTGGACAATGCCAACGGCAATCCCAAGATTATTATCTCACGTACTGACCCTATGTTCCTGCAGCGTATGATTGAGGATGAAGTGCCTGAGATTCAGGAGGGTATCATTCGTATATGCAAAGTAGCCCGCATACCTGGCGAGAGAGCCAAGGTGGCAGTAGAGAGCTACGACGAGCGTATTGACCCAGTCGGTGCGTGTGTGGGTGTGAAGGGTAGCCGTGTGCATGGCATAGTGCGCGAGCTGCACGGAGAGAATATCGATGTAGTGCAGTGGACTGCCAATCCTCAGCTCATGATAACACGTGCGTTGGCTCCAGCCACTATCAATCAGGTGAATCTCAACGAAGAAGAGAAGAAGGCTGAGGTGCTGCTCGACAGCGACCAGATATCGTTGGCAATCGGTAAGGGCGGTGTGAACATCAAACTTGCAAGCATGCTGAGCGGATATACTATTGACGTATTCCGTGAGATTGACGAGGAGATTGACGCGGAGGATATTAGTCTTGACCAGTTCAAAGATGAGATTGACGGGTGGGTCATTGACGAGCTCAAGAAGCTGGGTCTGACCACAGCGCGTCAGGTATTGGGCACAAGCCGTGAGGAACTTGCCCAAAAGGCTGACCTTGAAGAGGAGACTATTGATGAAGTCATACGCGTTCTCTCGGCTGAGTTTGAGAAATAATTGTGGGGTGTAATAGAAATTTTATAACGATTTAGATGAGTATTAGATTAAATAAAGCAATAAAGGAGTGTAACGTGGGGTTGCAGACTGCTGTTGATTTTCTCAATTCCAAGGGTGAGCATATTGAGGCTGACATGAATGTGAAAATCACTGATGAGCAGTACGCACTTCTCCAAAAGGAGTTTAAGCGTGACAGCGAGCTCAAAGATGCTGCAAATACCATGCAACAAAAGCAGAAAGAGGAGAAGGAACGCAAGCAGCAGGAACAAAAAGCTAAGCGTATGGCTGAGGAGGCTGCACGCAGAAAGGCTGAGGAAGAGGCCCGCAAGAAGGCTGAGGAAGAGGCTAAGGCTGCCAAGGAGAAGATAGGTCCGAAGGTTGTAGGTCACATTGACCTTGACAAAAAGCCCGAACCTGTGGTGACTCATGATGAGGAGCCTGTTGTAGCCGTGACTGCTGAAAACAATGAGCAGACCAACATTGATGGTCCCCAAGTCATCACCGACGGCAAGGTGACGGGTACACTGGAGAATGGTGTATTTCGTCTCAATGCTCCGCAACAGTCTGGCGAGGGTCTGAAGATTCAGGGTAAGATTGACCTCTCGGCTATCAACCAGAGTACACGCCCTAAGAAGAAGAGCAGGGACGAGCGCCGACGCGAGCGCGAGGAGAAAATGCAGCAGCAGAATGCTGGCAAGAAGCGTGAACGTATCGGAGGCAAGGAAAAGGTAGATGTAAATGCTGTAGCCCAGCAGAACCAGCAGGGTAGCGGCAAGAACAAGAAAAACAAGAATAAGAACAAGCCTGAACAGAATGCTCAGCAGAACCAGCAGGGCGGAGGCAAGAAGAAACAGAAGAACCAGCCCAAACAGCAACCGCAACCAGCAGAGGTAAGCGAGGAAGAAGTTGCAAAGCAAGTACGTGAGACTCTGGCTCGCCTGACGAGCAAGACCAAGACTTCCAAGGGTGCGAAGTATCGCCGTGAGAAACGTGATGCCATACGTGAGCACATGGAGGAAGAGTTGATGAACGAGATGGCTGAGAACAAGATACTCAAGCTCACCGAGTTCGTAACTGCCAATGAGCTTGCCACGATGATGAATATCCCCGTGACTCAGATTATCGGTACATGCATGCAGATTGGTAT
Source organism: uncultured Prevotellaceae bacterium (assembly GCA_945788385.1). Lineage (GTDB taxonomy): Bacteria > Bacteroidota > Bacteroidia > Bacteroidales > Bacteroidaceae > Physcousia. Next base: position 3,465 of record CALZLQ010000056.1, on the reverse strand, counting down.
AATGGTGAGCATAAATCAGCGTTTGGACGCTGAGACTATCAATATCGTGGCTGATGAGTACGGATTCAAGACTGAATATGTCAGTGCCGATGTAAGTGAGGCTGTGGAAGAGGTTGAGGACGATGAGTCAGATCTCGTTCCTCGCGCCCCCATCGTGACTGTCATGGGTCACGTAGACCACGGCAAGACCTCGTTGCTCGACTACATTCGCCAGTCTAATGTCATCGCTGGTGAGGCTGGAGGTATCACTCAGCACATTGGTGCCTACAATGTTACCCTACCTGACGGACGTCACGTCACCTTCCTTGACACTCCAGGTCACGAAGCCTTCACTGCCATGCGTGCCCGTGGTGCTCAGGTCACAGATATTGCCATCATCATTGTAGCTGCTGACGACGACATCATGCCTCAGACTAAGGAAGCTATCGCCCATGCTACGGCTGCCAACGTGCCTATAGTATTTGCTATCAACAAGATTGACAAGCCTGCTGCCAACCCAGACAAAATCAAGGAGTCTTTGGCTCAGATGAACTTCCTCGTGGAGGAATGGGGTGGTAAGTATCAGTCTCAAGATATTTCTGCCAAGAAAGGTACTGGTGTGGAAGACTTGCTCGAGAAGGTATTACTGGAGGCTGAGATGCTTGACTTGAAGGCTAATCCCAATCGCAAGGCTACGGGTTCTATCATAGAGTCTTCGCTCGACAAGGGTCGCGGATACGTGGCTACCCTGCTGGTAAGCAATGGTACTCTGAAGGTAGGTGACGTGCTCTTGGCAGGTACGAATTACGGTCGTGTGAAGGCTATGTTTGACGAGCGCGGTCATAAGGTAGAAAAGATTGGCCCTTCTCAGGCTGCTACTATCCTTGGTCTGAATGGTGCTCCCACAGCAGGTGATACTTTCCATGTGATGGATTCAGACCAGGAAGCCCGCGATATTGCAAGCAAGCGCGAACAGTTGGCTCGCGAGCAGGGTCTTCGCACCATGAAGCGTGTAGACCTCAACGAGATTGGCCGTCGTATTGCTCTCGGTGATTTCCAAGAGTTGAATCTCTTGGTCAAGGGCGACGTAGATGGTTCTATCGAGGCTCTGAAAGACTCATTCGAGCGTCTCTCTACCGAGAAGATCAAGGTCAACGTGATATACAAGGCTGTAGGTCAGATTAGCGAGAGCGATGTCACTCTTGCTGCTGCCTCTGACGCAATCATCATTGCTTTCCAGGTTCGACCCAGTGCCCAGGCTCGCAAACTTGCTGAGCAGGAAGGTGTAGACATACGCCAGTATAGCGTCATCTACGATGCCATTGAGGAGGTCAAGGATGCCATGGAGGGTATGCTCTCACCTGAAATCAAGGAAGAAGTCACTGCCCAGATTGAAGTACGCCAGGTATACCATATCTCTAAGGTCGGTACAGTGGCTGGTGCTTACGTCATAGATGGTAAGGTAAGCCGCTCAAACAAAGTACGTGTCATTCGCGATGGTATCGTAATATACACGGGTGCCATCAATGCCCTGAAACGCTTCAAGGACGATGTCAAGGAAGTCACTACCAACTTTGAATGTGGTATATCTCTTCAGAACTATAATGACTTGAAGGAAGGCGATATACTCGAAGCCTTTGCTGAGATTGAGGTTAAGGCTAAACTCTGATTTTGCACACTACGAGTCAGATGCCTATCACAGATATCATCTCTCTGTCACTGCTCCTTTATGGAGCGGTGATGGGACTCAAAAACGGGCTTATCAAGGAGTTGGCCTCTACGGTTGGTTTCTTGGTAGGCATTTATATTGTATGGAAGTATCACTGCGAGCTTGGGGACAACATTCTCCTTTGCCTGCTCGTTTGGATTCTTGTACCAGTTGTATTCGGTCTTGCAGCCACACTTGTCACCAAGTTTCTTGACTTCACTATCTTGGGTGGTCTCGTAAACAGGGTCTTGGGTGCCTTGGTAGGATTTTGCAAATGGGGAATACTGGTGCTGTGTATAAGGATGATGATAGACAAGGTAAACGAATGGAAGACATTACTAGAGACATTATAAACAAAGACTACCAGTATGGTTTCACTACCGACGTAGAGACTGAGATTATCCCTAAAGGACTCTCAGAAGACGTCGTGCGCCTTATATCCAAGAAAAAGGGTGAACCTGAATGGCTGCTACAGTTTAGACTCGAAGCATTTAGATATTGGGTGCAACAAGAGCAGCCAGAGTGGGGTCATCTCAAAATGCCTGATATAGACTACCAAGACATATCATACTACGCCGACCCCACCGCCAAGAAGAAAGAAACAGGCTCGGGCGAAATAGATCCCGAGCTTATGAAGACTTTCGACAAGCTTGGTATCCCCCTGGAAGAGCGTATGGCTCTGTCAGGTGTGGCAGTTGATGCTGTAATGGACAGCGTGAGTGTCAAGACTACATTCCATGAGAAACTCAAAGAGAAGGGTATAATCTTTTGCTCTATCTCTGAGGCTGTGCGTAATCACCCCGACCTCGTACGTCAATATCTGGGCTCGGTAGTACCTTACAGAGACAACTATTTTGCAGCACTAAACAGCGCTGTATTCTCTGATGGTTCGTTCGTATACATACCCAAAGGTGTGCGATGTCCTATGGAGCTGAGCACATATTTCCGCATCAATGCTCAGGGTACAGGCCAGTTTGAACGCACTCTGATAGTCTGCGACGACGATGCCTATGTCTCCTACCTCGAAGGCTGTACTGCTCCCATGCGTGACGAAAATCAACTTCATGCCGCTATAGTGGAGATAGTAGTGATGCGCAATGCTGAGGTCAAGTACTCTACGGTACAAAACTGGTATCCAGGTGACAAAGACGGCAATGGAGGTGTGCTCAACCTTGTGACGAAGCGTGGTCACTTGCGCGGTGAGAACTCTCGGTTAAGCTGGACTCAAGTTGAGACAGGAAGCGCCATAACATGGAAATACCCATCGTGCATCTTGAGTGGTGACAATTCGCAAGCTGAGTTTTACTCCGTAGCAGTGACAAACAATTACCAGCAAGCTGATACTGGCACCAAGATGATACACACAGGCCGTAATACCAAGTCTACAATCATATCCAAGGGTATCTCGGCAGGACGCAGTCAAAACTCGTATCGTGGCTTGGTCAAGGTAGCGGCATCAGCATCAGGGGCTCGCAACTATTCGAGCTGCGACTCACTACTGCTTGGCAGTCATTGTGGAGCTCATACCTTCCCGTATATAGACGTGAAAAACGACACAGCCATCGTGGAGCACGAAGCCACTACCTCCAAGATTTCGGAGCAGCAGCTATTTTATTGTCAGCAACGAGGTATATCCATGGAAGATGCAGTGAGCCTTATAGTCAACGGCTATGCCAAAGATGTCATAAACAAGCTCCCTATGGAGTTTGCCGTAGAGGCACAAAAACTACTTGGAGTGAGCCTTGAGGGGTCAGTAGGATAAACGAAGCACAGGTAAA
>CALZLQ010000055.1 GCA_945788385.1 uncultured Prevotellaceae bacterium | reverse complement strand
TTCTTGTGACAAATGCCCAAAGCAGACTGACACCAGGCAGCAATATGGTACTGCGTCAACTTAGAGCTACGAAAGCGGGCAAGACCCAGGGGCTCTACCCTGCCAGTCTCAAAATGATCTCTCCAATCACACAGAACAACATCTGCGCCCTTGCCAAACTCAGCGACGGAGCAGACATAGCTGAGTTGGAGAAATCAGGAGCTCAAGTCAAGAAATTGAGAGGCGACTTTGCCATCGTGAGCATGCCACTCAGCGACGTAGAGCGTATAGCCGCTCACCCAGCCATACGAGTCATGGACCTCGGCACACCGTATCATACCCACATGCTTGCTGCTCGCAAATCAACGGGTATAGATAGAATCCATAACGGTGAAGAACTACCTCAGGCCTACACAGGCAAAGGAGTCGTAGCTGGCATCGTGGACATAGGTATAGACCCCAACCACATCAATTTCATGGACGAGAATGGAGAGAACCGGGTAAAAATGTTTGCCAACGTCACCGTAGTGCAAACAAGCGAATCGGCCGAAGTAAAAGTTGACACTCTCACAGGCGCAAAATTGAAAGCATTCAGCACCGACAGCAAAGACTGGAATCACGGTACCCATACCATGGGCATCATGTCAGGCAATTACCGCGGTAACCTAAAATACGGCAATGCTAACTTTGACACCCATGAAGTAGAGACACTCACCGGTGCCAACCCATACTATGGCATTGCCACTGGCTCAGACATAGCAGCAGCAGGTACTCCCACTCTTATACCCATGACAATGGCATTGGGTATGGACGCCATACTTGGCTACGCGTGGGGAGACCCTCATAATGACAGAGCAGAGCGACGCACAGTCATCAATATGTCTATCGGCACAAACATGGGCCCGCACGATGGTACCGACCTCATCAACCAATACATCAACGCCATCATGGATACGGACAATCCCATCATAGTTCTCTCGGCAGGCAACGAAGGAGATATGAATGTCCACGTGAGCAAGACACTTACAGCATTAGATACCAAGGTCAGCACATTCCTCAAAGGCATAAATGACCAAGCAGACTATCCCAACTACTGCTCTGGTGGAGCACAGGTATGGTCGGATACCAAAGAGCCCGTCGACGTACAAGTAATCGTATATAATGCCAGCCGCAAGAAAGTAACCAAGCGTATTAGACTCACTGCCAACGACGAAGGAGGACAATACTGGGCGACAAGTTCTAAATACGCACAGGAAGGAGACATCATTGACGATGAATTAGGGCTAAACTTTCACGGACTCGTAGGTCTCAACTGCTCAGTAGACCCCGAATCAGGCCGTTTCTGCTACGAAGTTGACTTCACCCTATGGAACAACACACCAGGCAACTCAAACGAAAAATACATCATCGGTATTGAAGCAACGGGCAAAGCAGGGCAGCGCATCGACATGTATTGCAACTCCGCATCAGGCTTCACCCAGTTTACCAACTACTCCAACTACCTCAAAGCCAAAGTCCCAGGTTTCAGCGACGGCACTGCCGATGGATCTATCAGCAGCATGGCATGCGGCAAGAATACCATCATCGTAGGAGCATACAATAGCAAGAACTACTATGTAATACCTGATATCAACAACGAAAATGCTGTAATAGGCTACGACAACCTCACCATAGGAGATGTCTCCTACTTCACCAGCTACGGTACACTCGCCGACGGCACCACACGTCCACACATCTGCGCCCCGGGCTCGCTCATAGTATCAAGCAACAATCGTTACTACCAAACCTACCCCAGCGAGATAGCTGCAACCACCGAAGGACAACGTCCATACACATGGGTAGCCATGCAAGGCACATCGCAAGCCGCTCCTCACGTTGCTGGAGCCATAGCACTTTGGCTCGAGGCAGACCCCACACTCACTGTAAGCGAATGTAAGGAAATCATAGCCCGCACAGCCAAGCGTGACGAATATGTAGAAAAAGGCATCGCCGCACAATGGGGAGCAGGCAAGTTTGACGCCTACGAAGGACTGAAAGAGGTACTTCGCATCGCCACAGGCATCAAAGGCACCGAAGCAGAGAAGTCACGCCTCATGCTCACCCCCACAGGAAGCGGTCAGTATGAGATATTTATAGCTGGTGCAAAAAACATTGACGTCAATGTATACAGAGCTGACGGTCAGAAAGTATATCAAATCAAAACCTATGGAGACCAAGCACAGCTCGATCTCACCCAGCTCAGCAAAGGCGTGTATATAATAAATGCAAACAAGAAGTATTCACAGAAAATAATCATCAATTAAAAATACAATGAAAAAGACATTATTATCTTTGCTGATGACACTGCTCACCCCTTTTGCGCTGATGGCACAAGACGAGCAGCCCATCATCACCCTACACACCTCTACCCCATCGTTCACGATAACGATAGGAGGATACAAGGACGACTACATCGATGTTGATGCAGGCAACGGACAGGAAGAAAAAGAAATAACAGCCACTTCCTTAGACCAGGAGACTGGTGGGCTCACTGGCACCTTACTCACGTTTACTCCTAACAATGGAGTGGTGAAAATCTACGGCGAGGCAGAGAACATCAGTTACCTCAACCTCAACGGCTGCTACCTCACACACGTGGATATCAGCGCGCTGAAGAATCTGTCATTCCTCTATATCAACAACAATGAGGACCTCGACGGACTTGATTTGACCAACAACACCGAGCTCCGCTATCTCGAGGCCGTAGACTGCCCTATGACCAATGGTTTCACCATAGGTCAAAAGCCTGAGCTACAGATTATGATGATAGCCCAGACCGGCAATTTCCGCGACTTCAATACAGCCAACTATCCTAAGCTCAGATACCTCTCATGCTGGGGTAATCCCGAAATAACAAGCATCGATGCCGCAAAGTGCCCTGATCTCATACAGCTCAGCTGCGACGGGACTAACATATCAAGCCTTGATGTGACCAAAAACAAGAACCTCCAGATACTCAATATCGAAGACACACGCATACGCAACATTGACCTGAGTCAAAACACATACCTCACCGAGTTCTACGGTTCGCATGACTCAGGGTCTCTCAACACCGACATCAACCTTGAAAGCATCGACCTCAGTGGCAATCCCAACCTTGTTCGCTTACGCATATCTGGCAACAACTTCACCAGCGTAGACGTGCGCAACAAGCAGTACCTGCGCTATCTCAACGTGGGCAACAACCTGCTCACCGACATTGACCTCACCGGTTGTGACCAACTCTCCGAAGTAATCCTGAGCAACAACTACTTCGGTTTCTCTACCCTACCGCTCCCCGGAGTCTATTGGGAGACCTACGACTACTATCAGCACAATCTTAAGTCAGCGAAGACTTATGCAGAGAACACTGTACTCGACTTTGCCGACATGGTGCTTCGCGAAGGCACCAACACCACATGTGGTCTGTTCATGACCGACGAGACCAATGCCAACAACATCGTGGCACTCGATGAGAGTTACTACAGTTTTGATGCCGCTACAGGCAAAGTCACCCTACTCAAGGCCACTGCCGATAGTGTATACATAGCCTTTGCCAACGATGCATTCCCCGACATCACACTCACCTCAATGCCATTACGAACAGGCAAGTTTATAGTCAAGACCGCAGCAGAATATGGCAAAGACATTGAGGCCCTGACCCTGACTCCAAAGGCCACTGGCAATATATCATTAAAGATAGGTCTCGCTGGAGCAAGCGCACAGGCTGCCAAGCGTGTCACAGTAGACTTTGGCGATGGAGAAAAGCACAACTACGACATCACTACAGACCAAATCCCAAGCACGGCCAATATCACAGGCAGTGCACAAGCAGACAAAAAGATAATCGTCACCATCGACCAAGACGACCTGCTTACCGCACTTGAAATCGACGGTATTGCTCTCGCCGACATAGACATCACCAAGTCACGCTCACTACGCTGGCTCACCCTCAAGGGTACAGAACTCACAAGCATTGACCTTGGGTGGAACAAGATGCTCGAACGACTTGAAATGAGCGGCAACAACTTCGGTACGCTCAATGTGGCTGGAGCTAACTACTCATACAACAAGTCACTACTTGGCGACATTTACCTGCCAAACAATGGTCTGACATCCGTGCAACTCACCGACAATAATTATAGTCTGCGCAACGTTGACCTCTCTAACAACAAACTCACAGAGATTTCATTCAAAGACGCAGACAGACTCCTGAGTCTCAACATCTCAGGCAACGAGCTCACCGCTCTCGATGTCAACTACAGCACCGAGATGACGACCCTCGACGCCTCAAACAACAAGCTCAGCAGCATCACGCTGCCAGCAGAGCACAGTATCACTTCACTTAAGCTGCAAGGCAATGCTCTTGATTTTAATACCCTGCCTCAAGGCGACGGAATCACTCAGTACACCTACGCCCCACAGCAAGATGTCAAAATCAGCAAGCAAGGTCCTGGTGTAGATCTCTCATACTATATGTATGATGGTCAGACCACTTATGTATGGAGCAAAGAGGGCTCCACTCTCGTTGAAGGTACTGACTACACTCAAGAGGGCGGCAAGTTTGTTTTTGCCCCAAGCCTCATAGGTAGCACCCTCATATGCAAAATGAGCAACAGTCATTTCCCTGGCCTGACTATCACCACCAGTGAATTCAATGTATTGGGCATGCCTACCAACCAGATTGCAAGCTTCACTACCCTTGAAAGCCAAGTGGGCACACTCACTCTGCGCAGCAATATCGAAGGCAACACTGTATGCATCGACTGGAATGGCGACGGCTCTGGCATGCAATACTATAACCTGGACACCTCGGTAGCTCAGTTTGAAGTACAAAGCACCGCTGGAGCAACAGCCAAGGTCTATACATACGGAGAGAAGAGTGAGCTCAGTGTATTCGGCCTTAGCGACCTCAAGCTAAGCAACGTAGACATGACCAACCTCAAAGAACTAAGTATGCTCACACTCAAGAACGCTGGCATCAACAGCGTAAAGTGGCCCGATTCTCCCAACTTCATAGAACTCAACCTCGAAGGCAACAACTTCCAGAGTATAGATCTCGGCAGTCACGCCAACGACATCTTCATGCTCAGTCTCAAGAACAACAAGTTTGAAACCTTTGATGCCACCAAGTTCCCCAACCTCGGGATACTAAACCTCTTTGAGAACCAGCTCAAGAGCATCAACGTAGGCAGCAATGTATGGCAACTCGACCTCGGTCGCAACCAGCTCACTGAGATTGATCTGAGCAAAGCCACAGGACTTAACAACGTTGCCCTGACTGAAAACATGCTAAGCAGCATCGACATCAGCAAGAACACCAGCCTTGCCGCCCTCTTCATCGACCGCAACAACTTCAAGTTCAGCACCCTCCCACTCGAAGCCAAAAGAATGGGCTCATACTTCACCTACGCCAACCAAGCAGACCTTGACATAAAACCCGAAGGCAACACCCTCAACATAGAAAGCGAAGCAACCATTGGCGAACAAGCCACAAGCTACAGGTGGTTCATCGGCAAGCCCACCATCAACGAGGAAACCTATGAATTGGAAGGTGAGGAACTATACGTAGATGACGAATACAGAGTCGAAAACGGCATTAGCTATTTTGACCTCAGCGAGACCCAGGAAGGCCTTGTGTGCGCAATGACAAACGAAGCGTTGCCCAACCTCATACTCTACACCCTTCCCATTACCATAGAAGGCACCGACACCGGCATAGCCTCCACCTCTGCATCACAAAATCTCGACCTCACCATCGATGGCAAGACCATCAATGCCACTACCGATGGCAATGAGCAAATCAAACTTGTAGACATCAGAGGCAAAGTCATAGCTCAAGGTCACGGCAGTCTGCATACCACAGTACCTGCATCCGGCATTTACATGATAGTAACCAAGAGCAAGGGCGCAAAAATATCAATCCGATAAAAAGCCTTAACTAAAAAAACACAACACTCAGGCTGGTCTTATCACAACAGGGCCAGCCTGAGTCTTAAAAAAAGTCAAGACACAGCAACAAACATAACACCAAGCATTGTCAAGCCAAATAATATCACTAACTTTGGCACAAATAAAAACAACCCATAACTAAAACACACAACCTATAATGAAACAATCCAAGACCAAAGCCATAAGTTTGGCACTACTATTGTTTGCCACAATTAGTGCAAGCGCACAGACACAGTTTACTCTCACGCTCAAGGATGACCATCAAGGAGCGGAAAACAAATATCTCATCTACATGGCAGATGAAAAACACCAACTCCCACAGCACCCCACGGACTCGTTCGTCACCAAAAAGCATAAATACACCTACAAAACCAATCTCAGCACACCACGCCAGGCAACCATTCAGCTCGTAGATGCTCAGAGTGGCAAGCCAAGCAACACACACACCACGACCTTCTTCATCCCCGGAGAAACCTGCCAAATCACCCTTAATGCCAATGACTTTAGAATTACAGGAACAAGTTTCTACCAACAATCACAATCGGTATACGATGTCTACGCCCCATACGACAAGCAAGCCTATGCTCTCTATGACAAATACAAGTCAATCAAGACAGACTATCCCGCGGAAAAGCGCGACTCTGCCGCACGAGCCATTATCGATGCTTACAACGCCAACACCAACAAAATGCGAGAAGCCCTAAGCAGCCACGCACAGTGCCACCACAACGAAGAAGGCTGCATCATCACCATGTTGCAGATAATAGGCACCGACCCCGAAGGAGTTTATGCCCAAGCAAGCGAGGAAGTCAAAAACGGACGTTTCAAAGACTACATCACCGCCACAGTCGACAAAGCTCGCGCAGTTCGTCAGAAACGCGAGAAAGCAGAGGCAGAATCGCAAGCAGCAGCCCAAAAGTCAAGTGAAGGACAAATGTTTGTCGATTTTGAGGCTACTCACAACGGAAAGACCCACAAACTCAGCGACTACGTAGGCAAAGGCAAATACGTACTCGTAGATTTTTGGGCAAGTTGGTGTGGTCCATGCAAAGCCGAGATACCCACACTCATACAAGTATACAACAAATACAAGGGAGACAACTTTGAAGTGCTCGGTGTAGCTACCTGGGACAAACCCGAAGCCACAGAGAAAGCTATCGAACAAATGCATATCCCCTACCCCCAAATACTTAATGCCGGCCGTGCAGGTAGCGACGCCTATGGCATACGAGGCATCCCACAGATTATCCTCTTTGGTCCTGACGGAAAGATACTCCAGCGCGACCTCCGAGGCGAAAAGATAGAAGAATGCGTAAAGAAATATTTGGGGAAGTAATATACTGACCATTCCCTACTTTCTCCTGTCCTCGAAAGCATACCCTTTAAAACGCTGAGCAGGAAATACAAACACCTCATCGTCAACATCCCCAGCCCTGAAGTTGAATATATAGACATTGGCAGTAAGAATAGCCACCTTCACCTTTAGGCGCTGGGGATGGAGCGTCTTCTTGTCCACTATGGCCGTAAGAGAACGAATCCCAAAGAACTTTGCCTTTTTTAATTTGCCCACAATCTCATAGGTATTACCCACCACACGATACGAGAAAACAAAATCATCAATATCGTATGTAAACTTACCCATATACTTATCCTTAGTCAAATCATCTGCCGAAGAGATTTTTACCACCCTCTCCGACTTGTCAACATCATAAGCCACCACCCCGTCATTCCAGGAAGCAAAACGCTTCTCCTCGTACTGAATCTTTTTCTTCTTGTAGGTCACCGACCCCTCCGCCCTATAGATACCCACAAGACTCAAGCGATAATCAAATCGACACCCCTTAGGCCCAAACACCATCCCATACACACGATTAAACAACGCCTTGGCATCTTCCTGAGACCCTGCTGCCTCACAACTCACAGGCTCAATGCAAGAGATTACCACCAGCAGTACCAGTACTACCCTCCGCATATTGGAGAGAGCATGAACGCTCGAATTCATATCCACAATATATGTAACATTAAATTAACAGGCTACAAAGGTACGAAATTATTTTGGAATAATCTCTATGTTACGTCTGGCACGAAGATAGCAGGTAGGCAGTCGTGTCTATTTGTGCTCTTGCTGCAAAAATTCGGACAACGACTACCTCG
>CALZLQ010000054.1 GCA_945788385.1 uncultured Prevotellaceae bacterium | reverse complement strand
AGGTTCGAGGATGAGAGTATTTTGGCTTCCCTGTGCTTGTCATTCTGAATACTGATGGCTCTGTCATGCATATCCAGAACTCGTCTTATTTGGAAGAGGGGAAAGGCTATAATAAGGAGAAAGTATTGGATTTCTTTAAGCAATGGACCCCTACTGCAGTCAAAGGAGAGTGATGCGGTTTTTGGATTAGGGTTAATACTCTCTTGCCCCGAAGATTTTGCTGCCAACCCTTACCATGTTGCTGCCATGCTCTATGGCGATTGTGTAGTCGTTGCTCATGCCCCATGAGCGTATGGTGAAGTTGGTATCGGTTAGGATGTTGCTCTTAGCCCACAGGTAGAATTGGTGGGCGCGGTCAAAGTCTTGGCTTATGCGCAGAATATCGTCGGTATTGGTGGCCATACACATGATGCCTCGTATGCTGACACCTTGGAGTCCTTGGCAGATACCTGACAGGAGTAGTTCTTTACATTCATCGGGTGTAAAACCGTATTTTGTCTCTTCTTGGGCTACGTGGAGTTGGAGCAAGACTGGTATGCTACGATTGTGCTTGATGCCTTGCTTGTTTATCTCGAGTAAGAGCTTCTCGGAGTCTACGGAGTGTATGAGACTGATGTATGGAGCAATGTATTTGACTTTGTTGGTCTGGAGATGACCTATGAAGTGCCACTCTACGTCGGAGGGGAGTTGGGGCTGCTTGACTTGCAACTCCTGTACGTGGCTCTCTCCGAAGATACGTTGACCTGCATCGTAGGCTTCTCTCAAAGCTTCGATAGGGTGATATTTGCTCACGGCGCATAGTTCTACGCCGTGAGGGAGAGTGGATAGTATTTGGGTGAGTGCTTCGTGTATCATTGGTCTTCTACTTTGTGGAGAAACATGTCGAGGATGGCAGTCTCGGTGACAGAGAGGATTTTGTAGTCTCCGAGCGTTCCTGACATACCTTTTTCGAGAACGGCGATAGCTTCTTGGAGGGAGCAGGCTTGTACCATGTCTTGCTGGGTGACAATCTTTTCTTTGCCACTCTTCTCGTCTATGCTGACAAAGCCTACTTTGACGCGATACCAACGGTCAGCCGTGGTGTCAGGGCTTTGGAATATCTCTGCGACGCGGGCGCGCTTGATGTTGCTCACCACAAACTCTCCACTCATATAAGGTTCCATCTCTTTGATGATTGTCTCTTCGGCTTCGGTGAAACTGAGTGCGTCAACGAGGTAGCTCTCTGTGGTAGTCTTGATGAGTCCGTCTTCTTGTGTCTTGTCGTATTTTACTTTACATTCAAACCATTCCATATTGTTTCTTGTTATTTATTAGTTTTTGTGAAAAAATAGCTTTTCTGGATTTTCTTCTTCTCTGCATCATGCTCGCAGAACACACGTTCCATAGTATAAGGGTGGTAGCCTGTGGCATAGATGGTTGTCGAAAGTGTCAGAGGGGTGGGGGTAAAGTCCTGGACTTGGTCTGTAGTCAGACCAAGAGCACGTGTTTCACGGCTGAGGGCTTGCATGTCTGCGTTCGTGCAGCCTGGGTGAGAGGAGATAAAGTATGGGATAATCTGCTGCCGTAGTCCTTGCTGCCGGTTCTCGCTGTCAAAGATATGCTTGAATTGGTAAAATTGACTGAAAGGAGGTTTGCGCATGATAAAGAGGACGTGCTCCTGAGTATGCTCTGGAGCTACCTTGAGGCGTCCCGATACGTGGCGTGTGATGAGTTCATGCGTGTATTGACGAGCTGCTCTGTTGAGAGTCTCGTCGTGCCAGTCATGGAGCAGCATGTCGTAGCGTACTCCGCTACCTATATAACTATGCTTGATGCCAGGCATGGCATCTACGGCTCTATAGATATCCAAAAGTGGGCGGTGATCACCATTTAGATTGGGGCAAATCTTGGGGTGAATGCAGGAAGGACGCGAACAAGCCTGACAGGCACGCAAATTCTTGCCGTGCATCCTATACATATTTGCGCTGGGGCCTCCGAGGTCAGAGAGATTGCCTTTGAAGTCTGGCATGTGAGTAATCTGCTCCACCTCGCGGAGAATGCTCTCCTTGGAGCGGCTCATGATAAACTTGCCTTGGTGTGCCGAGATAGTACAGAACGCGCAACCTCCGAAGCAGCCTCGATGCATATTGACAGAGAACTTTATCATCTCATAGGCAGGAATATGTTTGCCCTTATATTTCGGGTGAGGCAGACGTGTGTATGGCAGGTCGAAACTGTAGTCCATCTCGTCTGTGCTGAGGGGTGGGTAGGGAGGATTGACGATGACGTACAAGTCGTGAGTCTTCTGTATGAGTCTGTGGGCGTTGAACTTGTTGCTCTCTTCCTCAATGTGGCGGAAATTCTCGGCATGCAGGCGAGGCTCCTTGACGCAGTCTTCGTAGCTGTTTAGGACGATGTCTTCGTCTTGAGGTGTGTAGTCGCTATGTAGGGTGACGGTTTGGGGAAGTTGGACTTGCTCTACAACAGCACGGCGGAAGGCTTGGCGTGTGAGTAGCGTCTCGCCTGTGACGGGGTCATAGTCGAGAGTCTCATCGTAAGTGTCAAGGAACGACTGAAGGTAGCGTACTAGCTCTGTTGTCACTTTTTCTCCCATACCATAGGTTATCATATCAGCATCGCTATCTATGAGTATAGACGGACGAAACCTGTCTTGCCAATAATCATAGTGCATGACGCGGCGTAGGGAGGCTTCGATACCTCCGAGTACTACGGGGACGTCAGGATAGAGTTGACGCAGACATTGGGTATATACGATGGTAGGGTATTCGGGGCGCATATCGTGGCGTCCGTCGGGCGAGTACGCATCTTGACTGCGTAAGCGTCGTGCTGCCGTGTATTTGTTGACCATGGAGTCCATGCAGCCAGGACTGATGCCAAAGAAGAGGCGCGGGCGGCCTAAACGCTTGAAGTCGCGGAGGTCACCATGCCAGTCAGGCTGAGGCACGATGCAGACACGCAGCCCCTCAGCTTCAAGGAGACGCCCGACTACCGCAGCCCCAAAACTGGGGTGGTCGACGTATGCGTCGCCTGAGAAGAGTATGACATCGGCCCTGTCCCAACCCCGCAAATCCATCTCCTTGCGCGTGGTGGGGAGCCAATCGTTGAGCCTATATTGGTGTGGAGAGGTCATTGTTGAGCGTTGAGTTTCTCTTTTTGCCAGTCTATAAAGAGGAGAATGAGTTGGTGGAGACCAAGAGCTTTCATATTGGTGTGAAAGATGACATCGTGGGCGAGGCTAATGAGCGAAGGCTCGCCGTTGGTATGGTCAAGAAGCGAACGGAGGTTGAGACGCAACTTGTCGAGGGTAGAGTCATCGACTATGCCGTTGCTGTCCAAGAGGTCAGATAGAAGTGAATACTGCTCGAGAGTCTCGAGGTGGCTGTCCAAGACAGTAATTTTGCGACTTCCTTTGATGTTACAGATTATTTCGTATTGCATAGAAATTGGTATGATGCGTTTATTATTGCTCTTCTTAATTTTGGATCCGTAATCATATCGAGAGGGAAACCATAGCTAAGGCTGCGGTAGTCTGAGCCGGGATAGGCTACGGCGATGGGATAGCATTCGTTTGCCACCATGGTAGTGAAGGCCGCCCCCGTAGGGCTTATTGAGTTGATACGCGCCGTATAGTAGTGGTCTCGATTGGGAGAGTGATAGAGTTGGGGCGAGGAGTTCATACCTCGCAAGTTCAGACTGTCGGTAGCAACGCTCCCCATGTGAGTAAATTTGAGGACTTGAGTAGCGAAAGCCGTGGCATCAGGGTCTTGTGACTCTTCGCCGATATAAGCTCCACTGAATAGCAGATTGCCGCCCTGTTTGGCATACGACGTGAGAGTTTGCATAAGTTGGGGTGTATAGAGAGAGTAGCGGCGATGGCTGTATTTGTCGTCACGTTGGGCACCACAGATGACGTCGACCATAGCATAGTGATTCAGGTCAGAGGGAAGTCTGGATGCAGTACACGAAGATATATTGATGTCGCGTTGTGCCCTGTGAGCCTGGTCGGTCAAGAGAAGGTCATCGGCATGAGTGCCAGGATAATCAAATGTGTTGCCCGCCATGAGAGCCCCGTCGGTGTCGTAGCGCGACGCATCAGATATATAGGATACTCCAGGGTCTATAGAATAGTCGAAGCCGCGCAGTGTATCTGTGTCGACAGCCTGAGGGGCAGCAATGCGGTCGAAGGCGTTGACTATCAGCACAGATGGTGTGCTCGAATGTGTGGCTGTGCGTGCGCAGACCTCAGGGCTGTCAAGGCTGCTTCCTCCACGATTGACCGCAGCAACCTTGAAGCGGTATAATGAGCAATCGGGAGTGGAAATCGTGTAGTATGGACTCTTGACATACGTACCATTGTCCCAATCGCTATCGGGGCGGCGAGTATAGACGATATAGCCCTCGGGCTCCGCGTCAGGCTCGAGAGGATCGCTCTGAGCTTGCCATGATAGAGTAATACTCTTAGTGTATGGGTCGGCTGTGGCCGAGATCTGAGTGACAGGGAGAGGCTGTACTTGCACTTGCCCTTGACTGTGCGTAAAGGCATTATAGCGCAGTATGGCCTTGTAAATAGATCGAGCGATGAGAAACTTGCACCACGGGTCATGCCCTACGAGCATATCAGCATAGTTTTGGTGAGAGAGCATCTCAAGAATGATGCCAGGCACCTGAGGCTCGCGGCTCTCAGAGTAGTTGCGGTCATAGAGGGCGCGACGAGTCCAACGTCCGAGGTGATGAGTGAGGTCGCTCGTAATCTGTGCGAGCATTTGGTCTGCCAGATCGCGGCTTGTGAGGCGTGAGAGCCCCGTCGCGAGCCGCCCTTCGTAGAACTGCGTGGTATAGATACCTAAACTGCCGATAATATCCATATTGTCGCGCTTGCCTGCATCGCTGTGTATGCCTATGGAGAGTTCTATCGGAACCCGTAGTCCATCAAGAGTGTCGCATGGGAGATATGACGAACCGCGCGCTATGTAGTTGACCCCGTGACTGCGCGAATTGATGTCTTCGGCATAGTCGTTGGTACTCTGTTTGGTAGCATAGATATAGTACGGCATGCCAGCCCATTGCATAAAGTAACGGCTACCTTCGGCATAGCGAGGCAGGTGGCTAAGCACGGGTTGCAGAGAGTCAGACTGGGCTTCTGTCGCGAGCATAGTCGAGTCGCAACGCAGAATATTGCCCATGCCGCCACCAAAGCGTACGGCATCGGCAGTGACATGTCCCTGGTATTGGCTTTGATTGGTGAGGCGAACGCAATTGCGTGGACTTTGTCCCTTGTCGAAATGATATGTGCCGAGGTAGACCCAAGTGCCGCCCCCCATGCGTTGATTGACAGAGACATGAGTCTGAATGCCCCCATGAGTAATGATGTAATGAGCGTCAGGAATGCTGGTAGGCAAAGTCTTGTAAGATACATATACCGCATACCGCCCCTCTTGAGGTATGGAGGGCGTCCACGTGATGGAGGTACGAGTAGCGCCTGACTCCGTGTGAGCCATGCGGGCTGTACCATCGGCAAAAGGATTGTCTCCGTCAAGGTAACAAGCCTTGAGGTGAGCAAACCCCATGCCTGCATCTTTCCAATGCCCTGTTTCATGATAGTCGTGGGTGTGAGAAAACGTTGTACGGTCATTATCGACGATAACCTCGTTAGTCTGCCAGTCACGCTCGCGAGGCGAGTAGACTATGGCCCCAGAGCGCTCAAGCATCGGAATGAGAAAAGGAATCACGATGCTTTGAGTAAAGAGGTCCTCGCAAGTACCAAAGAGGTTAGGGCGTTGCCATTCCCATTGGTGCTTCTTCTGGGAATAATAACGTCCGTGGCTCGCCCATACACAAAGGTGGCGGTTGTCAAGACCATAGGGAGTAGAGTAGGGACGAGAGTCGTGGCGTACCCAGGGGATTGGAGCAACGATGGAGTCCGACCACAGGCGGGAGCAACGCTCCTCGACAGGGAGCTGAGTCACAGGTACGAGTTGCTCTATCGGGTATCCGTTGGTGGTGATGCGCAGAGTCCAGCTATTTTGAGGAGAGGGCAATATATCCCTCACTTGGGAATAGATCTTCTCTACAAGTTGAGGCGTGAACGGCTGTCCGAGAAAAGGTTCGTTAGTTTTGATTTCTACGATTTTGTCAGCCTCGTTGTATTCGACAGACTCCATTTTCTTGCGGTCGTTGCTGGTATAGCTGTCATTCTGATACGACGCAAAGTAATTGCCCAATCTGACTTTGGTCTTTTTGTCAGGCTGGGCATTAAGAGAGAGGGCGGCGGCGATAGTTGCTACGAATAGCAGGAATTTCTTCATTGATTGGTACAGAGCTAAGCAAGCGTATTGATGTCGGCTATGATTTCTTCACATCGGTCTGTGAGATCTTGGCGCAGTTTCTTGAAAAACATACGAGTGTTGCCAGGCTGTACGTGCGAGATGCGACTGACGATATCAGCCTGCATTATCAGGATAGACTCCATTACGGCACGTGCGTTCGCCTCTGGTACGTTGTCAAATTGTACTCTGGCAAAGCATTCGGCGAGGAGCTCTCCACAGAGATAATTGACGGATTTTTTAAGTTCTCTACGTTTCATGGTGTGTAAGTGATTATTGGTATTTGCGTTGCTAAGTTACACTTTTTTTTCGAAACGTCAAAATTTTTTTTGCATAATTGTAGGTGTACCTATCAAAAAGTCTTTGATTAAATCACGAAACCAAGGAGTAATATTGCCATTGTCCTCATACATACAATGGAAGAGAGTCAAGGGCACTATGTCTTGGACTTCGGATAGAGACGAAACCTTCCGAAAAACGAGAATATGCCGTTTTACCTCCCGGTCAGGGAGAGTGCGGATATTGTGTTCAGCTATGATAGGCAAAGAGCATTTGGCGCATATAGAGCAAAACGAGTCTTTGACTTCGGGAGGAAGAATGACCGAGAACACGCCTCCCACAGAGAGTAGGCGAGAAGCACCGTTGATGAGCTGGTCGAAAGGGAGCGAGCTGGTATGACGAGCCTGCTTTCGCCCTGGGTCAGGACACTCCAAGGACTTGTCGAAATAAGGGGGATTACAAACGATAGCGTCGAAAATCTCATGGCTTTGCTCGGCATACTCCTGAAGAGAAGTGTGCAATAGAGTCAACCTCGACGACCACGGAGAAGCAGCAAAATTGGTACTGGCATCTACTATAGCCCCAGAGTCAATCTCGATGGCGGTAAGGTGAGAGTCAGGAAACCTTTGCGCCATCATGAGAGCTAGCACACCCGTGCCAGTGCCAATGTCAAGGATATGAGAGCCGCCATAAGCAATAGCTCCGAGCAGGTCGCTGTCCGTACCCACTTTCATGCTCGCATGAGACTGTTCGATAGTGAACATTCTCATGCGGAAAGGTCTCGTCTTTTTCATTTCCAAACCAAAATTTTAAGCTTCAAATCTGTCTTCAAACCGTTT
This sequence comes from uncultured Prevotellaceae bacterium, assembly GCA_945788385.1. Lineage (GTDB taxonomy): Bacteria > Bacteroidota > Bacteroidia > Bacteroidales > Bacteroidaceae > Physcousia. The sequence continues at coordinate 690 of CALZLQ010000054.1, read as the reverse complement.
GTCAATACATATATATACTAGGGTCTTTGACACGCCCCGTACTATGATTGCCCGTCATCTGGAGATACTCTACGGCATTGGCCGTCTGCTCTTGACCAAGGTCTATGACGAGCAGAGTGGCGTTGTCGCTCTCTTCAGCCTGCCAATACGTAGACTCTTGGAGGTCAAAAGCCTTGTCAGCAGTATGATTGCCCTTGAGCGTCTCGCTGCTTATATAGTGTGTCTGCCATTTGGTGCGGTCTATGTGTTTGCCCTTAGCGTCGAGCAGGTAGAGCTCGGCTATGGTAGCAGGCTTGCTATCATGAGTACTCCGCATTTCGATGGCGAGATAGCGGCCCTTGCCCGACCTGTCAAACGATATGGTCTGATAGTCAGAGTTTTGAGCTGAGACCTGAGCCTCGATACAAAGTTGCTCCGAAGTGAGCTCAGGACGCAAAGCCTGCGTCTTGGGCTGCTCTTCGTTATTGAGACGGTCGAGTATAGGCTGCTTCTCGCCCCATACCGTGGCCTGACGAGGGCCAACAACATCAAGGACGACAATTTCGTTTTCACCCTTCTTGAGCCAGCAGCCAGGGAGGTATAGAGTCTGCTGCGGGCCAATATGCCAGAAGCGTCCGAGAGCATGGCCGTTGATCCACACCTGACCCTTGCCCCAGTCCTGCATATTGAGGAAAGTGTCGCCAGTCTTGT